>JAUNBY010000145.1 GCA_030526935.1 Clostridia bacterium | reverse complement strand
CAGAGAATAAGGCTGGCGACGCAGATAGGCTCGTCGCTGGTGGGGGTGTTGTATATACTCGACGAGCCGTCGATAGGCCTTCATCAAAGCGACAACCGGAAGCTGCTGGGGACTCTTACCAGGCTTCGCGATCTGGGAAATACCCTCATAGTAGTCGAGCACGACGAGGAGACCATGCGCGAGGCCGATCTCATCGTGGATATAGGCCCCGGCGCGGGCGACAAGGGCGGAACGGTCGTCGCGGTCGGAACCGCCGCGGAGCTTGAAAAGAATCCGGATTCGATAACGGGTCAGTACCTCTCTGGCCGCCGCCGCGTGAGGATGCCCGCGACGCGCAGGAAGCCCTCTGGATATATAAAAGTCAAAAACGCGAGCGCCAACAACCTGAAAAACGTCACCGTCGATATACCGCTGGGCGTCATAACCTGCGTGACGGGCGTTTCGGGATCGGGAAAGTCGTCTCTGGTAAACGAGATAATCTATAAATCCCTCGCACGCACGCTCAACCGCGCGAAGACCAAGGCCGGCCCCTGCGACGGAATAGACGGAGTTAAGCAGTTGGACAAGATCATACAGATCGATCAGTCGCCCATCGGCAGGACGCCGCGCTCCAATCCCGCGACGTATACCGGACTTTTCAACCTCATACGCGACGTTTTCGCCCAGACCCCCGACGCGAAGGCGCGCGGGTATCAGGCGAACAGATTTTCCTTCAACGTAAAGGGCGGACGCTGCGAGGCGTGTCAGGGCGACGGCATACTGAAAATCGAGATGCACTTTTTGCCCGACGTATACGTGCCATGCGAGGTATGTCAGGCGAAGCGCTACAACCGCGAAACCCTCGAGGTTAAATATAAGGGCAAGTCCATATACGACGTATTGGAAATGACCGTCGACGAGGCGCTTGAATTCTTCGAGCCCATACCGCGAATAGCCTCAAAACTCGAAACCATGCGCGACGTGGGCCTCGGATACGTGAAACTGGGTCAGCCCTCTACAACGCTTTCCGGCGGCGAGGCGCAGAGGATAAAGCTCGCGACGGAGCTTTCGAGAAAGTCCACGGGGCGAACCATATACGTCTTCGACGAGCCGACGACGGGGCTTCACATGGCGGACGTCGAGATGCTCAACCGCGTGTTCGAGCGGCTCGCCGACGCGGGAAATACGCTGATAATCATAGAGCACAATCTTGACGTTATAAAGATCGCCGACCACATAATCGACATGGGGCCGGACGGCGGCGACAGGGGCGGAACTGTGATAGCTTCGGGAACCCCCGAACAGGTGGCTATGGCAGAGCACAGCCATACCGGTGAATATATAAAGAAGACATTGGAACGCGACAGGGAGTGCCGCGCCCGGACGCTTTAGCGGCGCGGAACGCGGCGCTATTCTCCCCCCCGTTTATAACAATTTGGTATCATAACAGGTACAAATGCGTGAACAAATTTCAAATTGCCCTATATTGGCGATATAGGGCGATGTTTATTTGTTGACAAGAAACGTCGGAAGTGATAAAGTAGGTTTATCAAGACATGGAGGTGTGCTATGGACATTATCAATAACACCATCAACGCGGTAGGAAACGCATTCACCACGCTATTGCCCGACGCCACGATAGGACAGATAATCATCGTCGCCATATTGCTTTTGCTTCTCGTCATCATATTCATATGCGCACTCGCGGCAAAGAGCCGCGCGTATAACGAAGCCTGCGACGAGAGGGACGAATTTGAAAAGAGCCTTAAAAACAGCGAGTCCGATTTGAAAAGGCAGAAGGACGAGGCGGAGAGGAAGCTCAACAGGTTTACCGCCGAAAAGGACGCCGCTTTAGTCGAACGCGACGACGTTATAGCGGAGCTCAACGCGAAAATCGAAGTGCTCGAACAGTTCCACGACAAGTACAAGGCCATACCCGACGCCGAGAAAAAGGCCGCCGAAATACTCAGCGACGCGAAGAACAAAGCCTTTATCGTCGCCAACCGCACCGAAAAGGAATACGTTGAACTCATCGACCACGCCAACAAGGAAGCCGAGTCGATAAGGCAGCTCGCGCAGGAGAGGCTGGCGCGCTCTCACGAAATGCTTAAAAACGCCATAGCCCGCGCCAACGAGATAGTCGACGAAGCTCGCTCCGACGCCGCGCATTCGTCCGGCGCGGTCACATACGTACACCAGCCCGCCAGAATAGAGGCTCCCGCGGAAGAAGAACAGGACGCGCAGGATTGACGCCGGACGCGGCGGTTCACCTCCCCGGTCTGCGCCGCCGCGCGGCGATAAAAATACAACGGAGGCTTATATGATAAAGGACTTGGGTTCGGGCGTCACCCGCGAGGTTTTGTCCTGTCAGGATGATCTGATGTTCGTCAGGGTCAGTTTCGAGACCGGCTCTTCCGGTAAAACCCACTCCCACCATCACGCCCAGAACACATACGTACTCAGCGGCGAATTCGCCTTTACCGTAGACGGTGAAGAACGCCGCGTCAGAGAAGGCGATACCCTCGCATTCCTGCCCAACCAGCCCCACGGCTGCGCCTGTATCCATAAAGGCGCGCTTCTCGACGCCTTCTCTCCCGCAAGGGAGGATTTTCTTCGATGAGATAGTGCGACAACGCGGGGCGCGCGATTCGCCCCGCTATGTCACAGGTATAGCCCGTATAGTTCGCGACGCGATGCGCGTGAATGATATAATCACGCCGCCCGAGTACTCATCCCACCCCTCAGAATTCTTCGTAAGATCCCGCCATCGTATACTTGCCCGAAGAAAAATGCGCCTCCATAGCCCTCGCGAAGGCGCGGTAATCGTATTTTTCGAGGGCGTCGACTATCGCCTCGTGCTTGGTTACGGATGTGGCCAGGTGCGGGGATTTCTTTTCAAGCTGAAAGCCCTGATCCACCTCCCATATGGCTTCGAGAAGCGAATTGAGTACGCTGTTGCCAAGCGGCTTGAAAAGCGTCATGTGAAAATCCCTGTCCGCCTCGGCGAAAAGCCTGCTGTTCTCCCAACCGTCGCGGATTCTGTCCGCGCATTGGCGGAGCTTTTTTATGTCGTCGTCGTCAAGCGCCTGAAACGCCTTTCGCATATAGCCCATTTCGAGCATGCGGCGTATGTCGAACATCTCGCGCACCCTCGCGTCCTCGTCGCTTACGTTGAAAAAAAGCACGTTCTGGAATATGAAATTCAGGCTGAATTCCTTTATCACCGTCCCCTTGCCGGGGCAGGCGCTGACCATTCCCATGAGTTCCATGCTCTTTATCGCCTCGCGAAGTACGTTTCGGCTAACTCCAAGGCTTTGACACATGGCCTGCTCCGTAGGAAGCAGATCCCCCGGCTTCAGATCGTTTTCTATTATATACCTGCGTATCTCGCGGAAGGTCTGTATATACAGCTTGTCTTCCTTCTTCAGATTTCGCATTAGGACGCTCCTTTGTGCTTTGTAGGACAATCTTATTTCTATTATAAAGGAAATAGACGCATCATGTCAACAAAAACATATCCAAGATATCGCATTAAAAACTATGAATTATGTGTAAATTGGCAAAACTTTCTCTAAAACCATTGACAACGATTGTAGTTTGTAGTACATTTAATGCAACGGCTGGTTTGCCGGCCTTTATCCACAAAGAAAATCATATCACATAAGGAGGCTTTCACATGAAAAAACTGCTCGCCCTGATTTTCTGCCTGCTTCTGGCGCTGCCCGTCGCGGTATCCGCCGACGAGACCGTCAACATCACTCTTTGGACCTACCCCATCGGCAACTGGACCGACGCCGCGACGGTTGACGGCATAATCGCCAACTTCAATGCCGTCCATCCCAATATCAACGTAGACGTTCAATACCTCGACTACAGCTCCGGCGACGACCAGGTGACCACCGCCATCGAAGCGGGAACGACGCCCGACATCATAATGGAAGGCCCCGAGCGCCTCGTGACCAACTGGGGAGCGGCGGGCAAGATGCTCGATCTGAGCGATCTGTGGACCGAGGAAGCCCTGGCCGACATAAGCGCCACAAGCCCCGCGGTCGTAGCCGCCTGCATAGGCGTCGACGGCGTATATTACGAGTATCCGCTTTGCATGACAACGCACTGCATGGCCATCAACTATCAGGCTTTTGAAGCCGCGGGCGCCCTTCAGTACATCGACGAGGAAAGCCACACCTGGACGACCGAAGGCTTCATAAACGCGTGTAAGGCTCTCTCCGACGCGGGGTACTTCCCCACCGGCATAGTCTATTGCGGCGGACAGGGCGGAGATCAGGGAACCCGCGCGCTCGTCACCAACCTCTATTCCGCGCAGTTCACCAACGCCGAACACACCGCCTACACCATCGACAGTGAAAATGGCATAAAGGCCCTTCAGCTTCTCGTAGACATGGTAAACGAAGGCACATTGGCCGCCGACCCCGCGATAGTCGCGGGCGACGAGATAGCGCTTTTCTGCAACGGCACCGCCGCCATGAGTTTCTGCTGGAACGCCTCGGCCGCGGCCTCCAACAAGGCTTCCATCGCCGAGAACGTGACCGTGTTCCCGATGGCCTTCCCCACCGACGACGGCGTTCCGGAGCTTTGCGGCGGCATCTGGGGATTCGGACTGTTTGACAACGGCGACGAGGCTCGCGCCGAAGCCGCGAAGGAATTCGTAAGATTCGTATGCGACGATGCCGTGCAGGGTCCGCAGAGCGTATACGCGACCGGCTTCTTCCCGGTTCGCTCCTCCTTCGGCGACGTCTACGCCGGAACCGAGAAGGCTGAAAACGGCGACTACGCCATCTTCATGCCCTACCTTGGCGACTACTACAACGTGACCACCGGCTGGGCGGTACAGCGCACCGAGTGGTGGAACATGCTCCAGCGCATATTCGCCGGCGGAGACGTGGCGACTGAGGTCGGAGTATATGTCGCCAATTCCAACGCCTCAATCGTTGGGTAACCTTAGTACGACCTTATAAAAGCCTCGCGCCGCCGGTGAACGGCGGCGCGAGGCTTCTTCAGGAGGCTATATGATGAATTCGGCTTCTATGACGCAAAGCCAAAAGGCTCTCAGGCGCCGGGAGAATATCACGGGTTATATCTACATGACCCCGTGCCTGCTGTTCTTCACGGGCTTTGTCATATTCCCGATGGGCATGTGCCTTGTGACGAGCTTTTTTAACTATACGATGACGGACTTCTCGTTTATAGGCATAAACAACTACGTCGAGATGATGTCCGACGCGATATTCCAAAAGGCGCTTGTCAATACGCTGGTCATAGTCCTTGTGAGCGTCCCCGTCGTATGCCTGTTCTCTTTGTGGGTGTCAAGCGTGATATTCAAAATGCGCGACGCGGCGACCTCGACATTCCGCTGCATATTTTATCTTCCGGTCGTCACCGGCTCCGTGGCCGTAACCGTCGTCTGGAAGTGGATATTCAACAACTACTACGGAGTTTTAAACTACCTTTGCAAGAGCCTTGGAATAATCGACAGGTCGATAAACTGGCTCGGCAATCCCGACACGGCGCTGTGGTGCATAATAGCCATACTTCTCACGACCTCCATAGGGCAGCCCATCGTTTTATACGTATCGGCGCTGAGCAACGTCGATCATTCGCTCGTCGAGGCTTCAGAGGTCGACGGAGCCACGAACATGCAGGTTTTCTGGCGTATAAAATGGCCGCAGATAATGCCCACGACTTTGTATATACTCGTAATAACGACAATCAACTCGTTCCAGTGCTTCGCGCTTATACAGCTGCTCACCTCGGGAGGCCCCAACAACTCTACGCAGACCATCATGTATTATATATACTACGAAGCCTTCAAGCTCAACCGCTACGGCTACGGGAGCGCCATGGGCGTTATACTCGCCGTCATAATCGCCATATTCAGCGCCATACAATTCCGCCTCGCGAAAAGCGACAACTTTTAGGGGGTGTGCCATATGGATACGACCGCCGTTTCAAACCATAAATTCAAGCGCCCCCAGTCAGGGCAGGATCACACCGTTCAAAGGACTACGCCCTATCGCGTCGCGTGCGTGATCGCGCTTATAATAATCGCCATACTCTTTACCTTCCCGCTTTACTGGATAATCACAGGCTCTTTCAAGGACGCGAGGACTATAAACTCTCCCGTTCCCGTGTGGTTCCCGGTCAACCCCGTCATCAGCAACTACGTCAGGCTTTTTGAAAGGCCGGCCTTTTTGTGGCTTTACAACACGGTGTTTCTGTGCGCCATGTCGATGGCGCTAACCTGCGTGGCCGCCGCCATGGGCGGCTTCGCGCTGGCAAAGAAGCGCTTTGCGGGGCGAAAGGCGCTATTTTCGCTTTTCGTGTGCGCCATGGCGCTCCCCAAGCAGGTGATACTCATCCCGCTTCTCAAGGAGATGGCGTTTTTGCAGCTTCACAATACGTTGTGGGCGGTGATACTGCCGACCGTCGGCTGGCCGTTCGGAGTGTTCCTGATGAAGCAGTTTTCGGAGACATTGCCGGGAGAGCTTCTCGAAGCCGCCCGAATCGACGGCGCGGGGGAATTCAGGACGTTTACGCAGATAGTCCTGCCTATCGTAAAGCCAGGCATAGGCGCTTTGGCGATATTCACGTTCATTACCGCCTGGAACGACTATTTCCTTCAATTGATAATGCTCAACAGCACGAATGTCTTGACGATATCGCTGGGCATAGCGAAGCTTCAAAGCGAATTGAGCACCGATTTCGGCCTTATAATGGCGGGCGCGGCGCTGGGTTCAATACCGATAATACTGATATTCCTGCTGTTCCAGAAATTCTTCACCAGAGGAATTACGATGGGCGCGGTGAAGGGATAGGGCGGCGCTTTAGGTTTACCAGAGGACGGCGCTCGCGGGGGACGATGCAGCCCGTTTGATAAACCACGCAACACAAAAGTTCCGGGCGCGCGACAGACAACCCACATTTATTCACATGGCTGGCGTAGGGGAGCGCATTGCGCTCCCGGTTAAACCAGAGGGCGGCACATGCGGGGAATGAAGTAGCGCGTTTAATAAACCACGCAACACAAAAGTTCCGGGCGCGCAATGCGACGCCCCTACGGATTCGTTTTCGAGTTAGGTTGTTCGTTTAACAGGGCAGGGAACGGCGTAGCCCGTTTGATAAACCGCGCAACACAAAAGTTCCGGGCGCGCAATGCGACGCCCCTACGGATTCGTTGTCGAGGCAGGTTGTTCGTTTAGCGGGGCAAGGAACGGCGCATCCCGTTTGATATATCGCGCCGCGCGGTGGTTCCGGGCATGCGACAGACAATCCACATTTATTCACACGGCTGGTGTAGGTCAGCGCATTGCGCTCCTGATTATACCAGAGGGTCGCGTATATGGGAGAACGTCGTATCCCGTTTGATCTATCGCGCCGCGCAAAAGTTCCACGCGCCGCGACGCACCTGCGACCGACGTGTGAATAGCTCGTGAATTGGTTTTCCCGCGCCGTCATTCATTTTATAGACAAAGGAGTGTACCCGATGATTCTGCGCAACGCCACA
>JAUNBY010000144.1 GCA_030526935.1 Clostridia bacterium | reverse complement strand
CTTATATCGCTTTCAAGCATTCGTTCTTTGTCGTTGCTTGGGGTTGTAGTACCTGGGAATAAGGAAGTTACAGATTGATAGGCAATGGCGAGGGGTTCGACGAGAAGCCGGATACCGCCGCTAACCTGGCGTTCGCAAAAGAGCTTACAGGGCATCTCAACGAAATCGCCGACGGCATATGTCGCGACGTGCTCGTAAAGGTTGGCAGATATAATCAGCATATAGGAACGCCCGCCATACTTATAGAGGTAGGCCACAACCAAAACACCCTCGCGCAAGCCCTGGCGTCTATGCCGGTATTGGCGCGAGCCGTGTCAGATATGCTGTTGGACGATGGGGATGACATGTAAATGCTGTAAATGCTGTTTTACGCTGTTTTACACCGAGAAACGCTGAAATTAACTTGCAATGTCCTGCCCGGCATGATATAATCCCGTCAAACGGCGTTGACGGAAAGAGTAACCGATTAAAGATGTCGAAAGAGACGCGCATCATTGGCTGAAAGTGCGCGGGCTGATAGATCGGCGAAGTTCATTCCCGAGTTGTCCGGCTGAACGGATTCAATTAGGCTGGAACGAATTAGCCCGCGTTATAGGGCTTGAGGCTTTAAGGCGTATGCCGCGAGCGTATATTGGGTGGTACAGCGATTAACTCGCCCCTTTAAGGGGCGAGTATTTTTTTGGGAGGGATATATGTCATGAAGGAAGAACTTGCGTCTATTCGCGAGCGAACTCTGGAACAGCTGAAGGAAATAAGGGACACGTCGGCGCTCGAACAGTTGCGCGTTCGCGTCATGGGTAAAAAGGGCGAGCTTACCGGCATTCTGAGGGGAATGGGCAAGCTCCCGAGCGATGAAAGGCCCATAATGGGGCAGATGGTCAACGACATACGCCAAAAGCTCGAAAACGCCATTAGCGAGCGAATGGAAGCGCTGAAGGAATTGGAAAAGTCACAACGTCTCGAAAGGGAGGCCATAGACGTTACTCTTCCCGGAAAGACGCGCTCGCAGGGCGCTCTTCACCCGAACAGCATAGTTCTGGAAGATCTCCTCGATATATTTGTCGGAATGGGCTTCGAGGTTGTCGAGGGCGTTGAGGTCGAATACGATCACTACAACTTCGAATTGTTGAATATACCTAAAAATCACCCGGCGCGCGACGCGCAGGATACGTTCTATATAGACGAAAACATAGTACTTAGAACGCATACATCGCCCGTTCAGGCGAGAGTTATGACGACCCGCAAGCCCCCTCTTCGCATAGTCAGCCCCGGAAGGGTCTATCGCTCCGACGAGGTGGACGCCACTCACTCCCCGGTTTTCCACCAGATAGAGGGGCTCGTCATCGACGAAAACATATCCATAGGCGACCTTAAGGGAACCATGGACACGTTCGCGAGAAGATTGTACGGACCGGGCGTATCGACGCGTTTCAGGCCGTCATTTTTCCCGTTTACCGAGCCTTCCGCCGAAATCGACCTTACCTGTGCGAACTGCAAGGGCAAGGGCTGCAGAATGTGCAAGGGTACGGGCTGGATAGAGGTCTTGGGAAGCGGTATGATAAACCCAAAGGTATTGGATCTTTGCGGCATAGATTCCACTAAGTATTCCGGCTTCGCGTTCGGAATGGGCATCGAGAGGCTGTCGCTTTTGCGCTATAATATACCCGATATGCGCTATTTGTACGAAAACGACCTCAGATTCCTCGGCCAGTTCAGGTAGAAAGGGAGGCAGATAAAATGAAAGCGCCAATAAAATGGCTAAGGGAATACGTCGATATTGATATGACGGCGGAAGAATACGCCAACAAAATGGTCATGACCGGAACCGGAGTCGAGGAAGTTACGGACGTCGCCGGATTTACGGGCGTAGTCGCCGGAAGGGTACTTTCCTGCGAAAAGCATCCCGATTCCGACCACTTGAGCGTATGCCTGGTGGACGTCGGAAGCGACGAACCCGTGACGATAGTCTGCGGAGCGCCAAACGTCGCGAAGGGACAACTCGTGCCGGTCGCGCTCAGCGGGGCGCATCTGCCGGGAGGCGTCGTCATTAAAAAGGGCAAGCTCAGGGGAGTAGTGTCAAACGGCATGATATGCTCCGGACCCGAGCTTGGCATACCCGAAGGACTCTACCCCCACTGCGGCGACAAGGGCATACTCGTAATAAACGAGGACTATGCTCCGGGAACGGACGCAAGGGAAATATTAGGCGTCGACGACACGACGGTCGATTTTGAAATACTGGCCAACCGTCCCGATTGCCTGTCCATATGGAACCTCGCCCGAGAGACTAGCGCGGTGTTGGACGAAAGATGCGTAATGCCCGAAATACAGGTCGAAGAAGCAGGCGAGGAGGAATTCGGCGACTACGCGCAGGTGAAAGTGCTGGATGACGAACTGTGTCCCCGCTACTGCGCGCGCGTCATCAAGAACGTAAAGATCGCCCCTTCTCCCATGTGGATGAGGAAGTTTCTCCACGCCGCCGGAGTGCGGCCAATAAACAACATAGTTGATATAACCAACTTTGTCATGCTCGAAACCGGACATCCCATGCACGCTTTCGACCTCGACAAGGTGAAAGATCACATGATAATCGTAAGGCGCGCCAATAAGGACGAGACGCTTACGACGCTCGACGGGAAGCTTTACGATTTAAACGAATCGATGCTCGTGATAGCCGACCACGAGAAGGCGACGGGGCTTGCCGGCGTTATGGGCGGCGAGGAATCGGAGATAACCGAAAATACGAAAGAGGTGCTTTTCGAAGCGGCGGCTTTCAACTACGCAAATATACGCATGACCTCCCGCGCGCTGGGCATTCGCACGGAGGCATCGGGGCGCTTTGAGAAGGGAGTCGCGCCGGCGACGACGATGGAGGCGCTCGAACGCGCGTGTATGCTGGTCAATATGCTCGAGTGCGGCGAGGTTGTAAAGGGAAGCTACGACCACTATCCCAATCCCGTCATAAACCCGCCGATAAAGGCGAGCGTCGAGAAGATAAATTCGCTTATATCTACAAATCTTACCGGCGAGGAAATGGCCGATATACTGCAGAGGCTATTCTTTGACGTAGCGCTCGACGGCGATATGCTTACGGCAACCGCTCCCGACTGGAGAACCGATATAGATACCTTCGCCGATCTCGCGGAGGAGATACTGAGGATGAACGGCTATGAGCACATACCTTCAACGCTTATGGTCGGAGAAACCATGGCGGGAATGAGAAGCGAAAATCAGATTATATCCGACAAAATAAAGAGGGGCCTTGTTGCAATGGGCTTTTTCGAGGCGCTGAACTTCTCGTTCATAAGCCCCAAATGGCTTACCGTGTCGCGCCTTGACGATGTAGCGCCCATAGTGCTGCAAAATCCGCTGGGCGAGGATACCTCGGTAATGCGCACGACGCTTATACCGTCAATGCTCAACACGCTAAGCACAAACATCAATCGCGGAAACCCGGAAGGCAGACTTTTCGAGCTGTCGCAGGTGTTTATACCCGCGCAGGCGAACGAGCTTCCCAATGAAAAAACCACCGTTTGTCTCGGTATGTACGGCGATAAAACGGATTTTTATTCGATAAAGGACGCCTGTTGTTGCCTTCTCGCGACATTCGGCATTGAAGCGAAAGTCGTTCCCGGCAGGCGCGAGGTATTCCACCCGGGACGAAAAGCCATACTTACAGCCGATGGCGTTGAGATCGGCTCTTTAGGCGAAATCCATCCCGACGTCGCCGAGGCGTTCGGTATAGAGGGTACGAGGGTATATGCGGCTCAATTGGACGTCGCCGCTGTAATGGCGGCTTCAAAGCCCCTTTCCGACGTGCGCCCGCTTCCAAAATTTCCAAGCGTAAACCGCGACCTTGCGCTTGTGATGGATAAGGGCGTCTGCGCGGGTCCCGTGATGGACGCCATGAAAAAGGCCGGAGGAAAGACCCTCGAATCCATAGCGCTGTTTGATATATATACAGGGGCGCAGGTGGGACTTGACAACAAGTCGTTGGCCTTTACGCTTAATTTCCGCGCTATGGACAGGACGCTTACGGAAGCCGAGGTAAATAAATCCATAGACTCGATACTTGATGCGGTATCCAAACAGTTCGGCGCAAAACTCAGATGAGGGCCGCGGTTGTGCGTAGTTAACGGGGTTTGAGCGTACCGGATTTTGCCAGCCGGCGCGGTGTGCACGCCACAGCCGCGCCGGCGGTATTTTACTTTATGACTGAAGGACTGGCGCGGCAACGTGCGTATATCTGAGTTCTCCTCATATGTAAACCCGGAAAGCGAAATGACGCCCGCATACAACACGTATTCACGTCTGTGGAATATTGATATTGAACTTCCGCGCAATATCGAGCGCTCGCTCTTCGCCCTCATCGGTGAAAGTCGCGGATTTGTTCTTGCCTCTGGCATCAACAAGCCCTTCGTCTGTCAGTTCATTTAAAACGTCAAAATCATAGCCTTTCCAGCACTTACGATAAGTATAGGCAGCTAGCTCCGGCGGCAGCTGACGCGTTTTCCCGCGAAGACCTGTTTCCCAAAAGGGGTTCTCTTCCCATGATGTCAGATACATAAGAAGAAGCGTTAACTCCTTTACTTGTTGATTCAATATCTCATTCGTGCTCATTTTTATTTCCCTTCATTTATTTTTTGGGTTATTTTTCTCAACTCATCTTGAAACGCGCGCCTGCGCGGATAAGCCATTCTCAACTCGGCTATTATGGCTGCGGCGTTCTCTGTTCCGCACACTTGACAGTATGAGTAGATTTGCCAGCATACGCCTCTATAGCCCGTGCGATCCGACGCGTTTTCCGCGTTGCGTCTCAGAACGACACGGAATAATTCCTTAACCTCGTTTTCGTATTCCGGTAATAGATACTGGTACAGACTAAATATATTATCCGGGTATTCCCTGACGTAGTCGAGTATCCTCGGTTTATCACCGTCGTCTATGATGACGTTGATATAAGTTGTATTGGCATATCGACTTATCTTTAGGGACTCAAGCAGTTCCTGACGTTTTTGACGCCATTGCTGCGCCGTATAAAGCCTTTCGAGTTTTTTATAATACTCAGTTTCACCGGATAAAAGCAGTTCCTCGCCCAGCGCGCGTTGTTCAGCTTCTAAGCCCATGCGTTGATAAACCTCGTACCGCCTGTGTTTCCATTCCTTTACAGTGTACAGATGAGAAAGCCCTTGAGCGCGGTCTTCCGCTTGCCCGCACAGTGAAAGGGCTTCCTGATAATGCTCCTTTTCCAACGCGTTTTCAAACAGAAATTTGCATAAACTATCGTTGTTCAAATGCTCATGGGCAAATTGGATCGCCGCTTCTTTACCCTTCCATTGTAGAAGCAACGACTGATATGCGCTTTGCGCACTTTCAAGGCTACAATCCCATACACCATCAGAGTGGCTATCGTCAATGTTCATTTTGTCGCCATAGAAATCCATCACCTCGTCGCGAAGCGCCGGAATTGTATCCGCGATACGAATGCATATATCAATCGGGTTGCAATCGGGCATCCACCAATCTAACATTTCAGAGTTGCGTATCCATTCGATCAGGTAATGGAAGAATTTTGTCTGAACGGCTTCGCTTTCATTGCAAATCCGGTTTTCATATGTCACTTTACTCCAATTCATGCACTGTTCGATGACGCCGTCCACATCACCCTCTTCTTCCGAGCACTCGCTAAGCTTCGACACTTCGGTGATGATCATTTCGGCAAATTCCAAAGTGTGCTCATAATCACCTTCGCGCGCCAGTTCATCAAGGTGGTCGACCGCTGCCCACGCGCCTCGTAACGCGTCGTATACGCGATCAAATGGCACATATCCGTGCTCCATCTGTGAAATAATGCCGTCTTGAATTAAGTCCCTGTACGCCCTGATATCGTCCTTGCGTTCGCTGAGCTTCGCCCGTAGCCAATTTACTGTCTCGGGATAATCGCTCGCTAATTCAAACAAAAGCCTGGCTAATCGACTCGCGGGCAAAGCGCCAAGAGCCTCCTCTGAAAGCGGGTCAAGTTCCTCCCCGGGCGATTGCGCACCGTCTTTCTTCTCATACTCCCCGGCGTCAATCGAAAGCAGCACCGCTACTACATGTTTACATAATGGCGCGTTCCAATAAGGGCAATTACATCCATACTTTACGGCGCCGTTCGGACACCGTTCAATCGTCACGTCATACGACTTTGACCCCGCGACAGACGCCTTGAACTTTCCGGGCGTCAATTCCTCCAAACGCATAACTCGCCCATCCCAATAATACGCCCTGCCCCGATCGACAACCTCATCGTCAAATTCCATCAACAGTGAATCAATATCCATATTTATTCCTCGCAGTCTTTTCTCCGCTAGTACTCTTTACAATCTCGTCCAGGTGATTTAGTATATACCTCTGAGCCTGCTGAGTAAATACCATCTGATATTTCACTTCCCCCGTTGCCGCGTCAACCACTTCCTGTTCCCTGAGCCCGATTTCTATTGATTTATCTGACGGCCTTCTAACCGTTTTATTGATGAAAGCGCGTTCTTTGGTTTCGATTAGATATCCGTTTGATACCAGCCACGAGTTTACAGAGGTCACAGAAAGCTTATCCATGCGCTTGACGTCAACGACTCTGTTAATACATTTGAGTAACATATTGACCGTAACAGGCTTTGAAGATACATATATATTGCGTATTTGCTCATCACTCAAAGAAAACGCGGCCTTCTTTTCCACGATCGTGTATTTTTCCGCCGCATCAGGCGTCAGCGCGACAAAACCATTATTCTCCAACAATTCGGCGAGTATTTCCGACACGAAGGCGAAACACTTCTTAAGCCTCGGCTGAGCCAGCACCGAATCGTCTGCAATACTCTGTTTACTGATAGGATCGACTCCCTGCGAAAGCAACTCCATATAGGTCTTGGAATGAGCTATTATCTGCGCTTTATCCACCGTTATCCCCCCCCTCAAAGCTATTTAATAATACGATCATACGCTGTTGGCTTGCTTGTAACATCGCTCATCCTTCGTGCCATAATTATCCACTATTTACTATCAATTGTCAACTACTAAAACACCTGTCTCGCAATCGAGGGGAAGCCTGACTATATCGCCGACGCGGCCGGTCGCATAACTAATCTCGAGTACGATAACTCATCGGGTTTACTCTCGTATATAACTGTTCAGGGATATGGCGGCGCAGCCAAAACCACGTACTATACCTATGATGCAAACGACTGTCTTATCTGCACTCGCTATAGCGTGCCGGGGGTAAGGATAGCTTGTTTAATATAATAACGGCTACGTTCCTGCGCCGCTAACGACCTTGCACGGCAAGCTGATAACGCATCTAAAGAAGTGCAGCAACAACCCGCACTTCTTCTACTACGCGCAGTCGCGCCCGGCGATGGTGGACTTCAATGGAATCCGCTATACCTACCTGCACAATTTGCAAGGAGATATCGTCGGAATAGTTGACGGCAATGGCAACATCGTGGTTGAATACAGTTACGATGCGTGGGGGAGGCCTACCGACGACACCAACACATTGACAACTGAACAGTTATAGTTGTATAACCTGAACCTGTTCAGGTACAGAGGGTATGTGT
>JAUNBY010000143.1 GCA_030526935.1 Clostridia bacterium | reverse complement strand
GTCATCTTCGCTATATTTCCTATTGGGATTGGATTCGCTTATTCTGATTTTGGTGCGAAGGGTGTGGGATAAGCGTGAGGGCTTGGGGTTCGCACTCAAATCATCAGGGTATCTTCCGGGGCATAGGTTGTTTTGGCTCCGATGTGTTCGATTTTTGTTTTGTAGTTATTGCCGAGTGCGTAGAATCGCAGACTGTCTTTTTGTGAGTCGATAATTGAAGCCAGCTCCGCTTGTAGCTTCTTGCAATCAGCTGCGTCCAGAAGGCACTCGAACACTGAGTTTTGCACCCTCTGTCCGTGCGCTACGCACTTTTTTGCAACGGTTCGAAGGCGCTTCTTGCCTGCCGGATCTGTAGTGTTCACGTCATAAGTAATCAATACAAGCATATGATGACCATACCTTTCCGACACCAACGAATGAATGAAACAAAAATGGTGCCCATTGTAATACAAATATAGACGAGCGGCGAGTACACCGCAAAGCACGCGGATGCATCGGCGCGTACATAGTGTCAGCCCGACATATTACGGTTTGCTGAATATCCTTGGTTCACCAAAGAGTTAGCCATGCGCTTGTCGTCAAGCGCAGTCGTTGCAAACCCGTCTGTGAAAAGACGCTGCTCGTTTTTCCGAATATACAGCCAATGCCCGCTTCGAAAATTCACTGGCTAAGGAGGTTAGAGGTTCGCAATGGGCAGATTGAAACCTTCTTCCCATCCGTTGCGGTATGGATGTACGCCGGGATTCTGTGATTGCACGCATCGCAAAGGCGTTAACGAATGCCACTTTGCCGTTTGTTTCAAACTCATCACTTCCATAAAAATGGTGGATATCCGTCCATGTCTTCGCGTAAATACCGCGCAAGAAGGAGGGATTGCACGTATGGCACCAGACCCCAGTATATCTTTTCCTTCAAATAAGGATGCGTGATTACCTCGCGTTTACGTTCCTGCCAGGCGCTCAGAAATATTTTTCGCCCATCGGCGTTTAAAAGTACCGCTGAACCTGCTTGACGCGTAAAGTGCTTTGGTTGTATCGCCTTGGTATTGATTAACGTCAGAACCAGCCTGTCTGCCATTATACCACGCAGTTCTTCCATTAAATCCAGCGCCAATGAAGTTCGTCCCGGTCGATCGCGGTGCAAAAAGCCTACGTATGAATCCAATCCCACGCTTTCAAGCGCGCTGGCGCAGTCTGACGCAAGAAGCGTATATGCAAATGACAGCATGGCGTTTACGGGATCCATCGGCGGGCGTCGCGAACGTTCTTCAAATCGAAAGTCTTCTTTCTGGTTTAATATAAGCTGATCAAATCGGCTGAAGTAACAGGCGGATATTTTACCTTCCAGTCCTCTCAATGTATCCAGGTTCTCTTCGCGCGCGATGGCGGGTAATTGATCGGCGATTTGCCGCGACGCCTGTTTAAGCGAATCACTCTCAAGACGCATGCCGTGATCGCGTAGCGCCCTTTCAAGTATCCAGCGGCTATTATAGCCCTTTCCGAATATAAACATGCGTCCGATTATGCACGAAGTTTTTGCATCGTCGGAAATACGATACTGCTTCTTGCGAAGTAACACATTTCCTCTGTCTGTTCCACACGCGCGAGCAAGAAACTTTCCTCCGGGAGTTAAAAAACTTAACCCTATGCCGTTACGGGCGCAAGCGCCCATGAGTGCCGGACTTGCGCCCTTGTATGAAAATGATACTATGCCCTCAAGTATGTTCAGGGGAAATTGTCCGCGCCGTTCATCGCCGCACCATGCTACTACGTTCTCGTTCTCCAGCGCAAGGAAACTATCCTCAGAGGTAACAAACAGCGTATTCAGCAGCTTTCTCATAAGTTATCCTCCAGATGGCTGCGTATGTACGCCTCGACGCTGGGAGCGCGTTTCAATGCCGGCAGGCATACTTCTTTCAACGAACAGGCGTTGCAGCCCTTTGTAGGACGAACCGACGGGGTATGACCTCTTTGCATGAGCGCCGTCATCTCCTCCGTCATCGCCTCTACCTCGCTTCGTAGTTCATGTGTCAGTTCCACTCGTTCACGCCTGCGTGTCTCTCCATAAAAGAGGCTGCCTTCGCAAATGCCGCACATTAGCATCTCCTCAAGACACATAGCCTGCGCGCAAAGCTGAAGCCGATCGGCGTTGTGTTCCTTTGGCGCTCCACGCTTGTATTCAACGGGATACGGCATCCACCCGCCATCCCAACCTGCGAGACTTATTCCGTCCTTACAGCGGTGAAATTCAACCACATCGCAGACTCCCGTTATGTTAAGCCTCGCGGAAGCTATGCGCAGCCCCCGCACAGTAAGAATATCTCCCCTTAGCTCTACTTCCTTTTCATCATGGGCGCGGCGGTGGAGGAGTTGTCCCCCCACCGTGCGCAGGTTCTCCGCCCACTGCCCCTCTATATGAATCAGCGCCCATTGCCTGCGACAGTAGGCAAAATGCTGAATGCCCGACAGCAGCAGTGGTTCTCTTTGCGTCACACCAGCCTCTTCATGGTCACGCCGGCAGGGAGCGCATCCTGATCTATCGCCAAATCGTAATCCGCAAAGCTCCTAGGCGCTTCAACGCCTTCCCTTTTCTTTACCTTTACCATGTCAAACAGCTTGTAGGCTGGCGCTTCCCCGAGTTCGCTGTTGTGTTTGAATACTATAAGCTCTCGAACAGCCATATTTCCGCGAGCAGCGGAGCGGTCGTTTTCAAACATGTTTATTATTGACTCCCACAAAAGAGCGATGTCGTCTTCGTTGAAACCGGTGGATTTTCTCGCAAGGTTGGCTGAAACGAAGCCTTCGCAACGATAAAGCCCATATGGTACTATATACTTGCGGCCCATCTCGGTACCCTTTCTTTCCGCGTCAGCTTCGGTTGTAATAGCCACGCGCGTTATCGTGACTTCCTGCGGTACTATCGGATCGACGCTACGGGCAAAGCCAAGTTGCACAGGACCTCGAACCTGTCCGCAATTGAGCGCCGCCTTTACAAACGTCGTCATGACCGCGCCAAACGTACGAATGTCATAGAAGTTACTGCACATGAAATCCCGTATCTTTATATCTATGTTCGTATCGTCCTTTTTGGCTTTCTTAATGTCGTCTACTTTCAGGTATTCAAGCGCTTTAGCGTCGCTGCGATTGAGCGGTACGCTGTCCTTTATATAGATTTTAAAACCCTCGCAGTCTTCTTTTACTGTCTCTACGTAATTTCTTATCTTGCGCTTAATACATACGTCTGTAACCAGTCCACAGCCGGTTTCAGGGTCGATACGGGGCATATTTCCCGCGTCGGGATCTCCGTTGGGATTACCGTTCTCCACGTCGAAGAGTATTATAAAATCGTAGCGGTTTTTGATAACCTCAGCCATTTTCCTTATCCTCCTTCTTTTGATAGCGCTTTTGTACCTGGTGATAGTATCCCAGTTGGAATATGCCCTGATCGTGCAAATTCAGGCGACGGGGATATGAATGATCGAACATGCATTCGATTTGGGTGAGTTGTTTGCCGAAGTATACTTTTCCCTGCGGCGTCAGCTTTTTCAGGTGTGACTGAGCAAGCTTTACAAGCAGTGGAAACACCGCTGCAGGCGTAGCGCACGCGGAATTGAAATAACGATCCCTGATAGTCGCGTTGATGTCCGGATTTGCCGCCTCCTGAATCGCTTCAAGAATCGAGAACAGACGCCCGAGCAGATAGGGCGGATACGTGGTGTTTTCGTTTAGTTCCACTGTCAATGCCTCCTTGTAGTCGGCGTATTGTCCCTGCGTATTTCTCAGAAGATACGCCTTTATTATCGCCGCTCGTCCGCGAGTTATCTCGCGCTGCGCCCGAATGCGCAATTGAACCTGCGTATATAGTAAAACCGGATATGTTGCGCCTGTGAGAACCGCGCGCGTCAGTTCTCCCGCAAGAAGCGGGGATGGGGCTTTGTCGCGCGAATTGGTATTTACCGTCTCGTATAGCAGCATCCAAAGCGAGAGCATGCTGCGCTTGTCGAAAGACGGCTTTATAATCTCCAAATCATCGTGATGTCTTCGCATATTCTTTACAAACGATCCGAAGGTATTGCCGAGGAAAAAGCGAACCGAAAGTCGCGCCGCGTTTGGAGCGAGGCCAAGTATATAGAAGCGGTTGGACGGGTCGAGCGCGATATTTCCCCAGTTTGCGTTAAGGCCGTTGGATATCTTATTCATGACATCGCGCAGTTGATTGTCGTCCACTTGATCGCTCTCTCCAAGTAGCGCCGCGAATGAGTCCGCGTAGGCAACTTGCGCGCCCTCCGCCCAGAAAACCACTGTCGTATCTCCCAGACGCACCCTGTGCTTGTCATCCGACAACAGGTAATTGAGAGCCGCGCCATATGCGAATGCGGCGCGTTTCGATACCGGGGCATTTAATCCCTGCCCGCCATCGCGTCCGTAGGATTCGTAGGCCGGAGCGTTGAACGAAACCACGGACGCTCCCGTGGGCTGAGCGCCCTGCACTCCTTTTATGTTCGGGTGAAGTATGGCGATCTTATCGCGGCGTCCGGTCACGAGGCACTGCATCTCATCCCCATCACCCTGCGCGGAGTATTCGTCATCCCATGCCCTTTGCAGTTCAGAAATATCCTGAGCGTAATCGCCGCGATAGTAAAATATCAGGTTTCCTCCGGACAGTATTTCATCCAGATAGGGCTTAATCGCTTCATGCTCACGTGCGTTTTCCGGCCGCCAGTTTTCAAAAAAAGCGATTATTGCCCGGGCGACGGGGTGATTCACATTTTTCAGAACTCTCTCGTGCAACGACTTGCAGTCATTGAAACAGTTCAACGTCCTTTCGGGCTTTCCCTTATTGTCTATACCGAGAATGTAACCCGAGTTATCACAGAACAGATTAGCCGCTACATTAGACGCACGCTTAACCTGCTCGGGCAGATAAAACGTCTGCGGCGATAGCGCTTCCTTCTTTCCGCGCATAACGGGTATCATAAGCGAAATGACGCGCAGAAGGTTACCGGCGTCATCAATATCCAGCGCAAAGGATACCTTGACTCCCTGCCAGCCGGGGCGCTCCAAATCGCCGTTTCCAAGTAAATCATCGTAATGCCGCACGAGCGCTTCAAGTATCATCTTGCCACCTCGCAATCGGTAAGGTCTATCACGCCGTTTACCATATTGGCGCGAATGAATACAGGCTGGGGATTCCCGGGATCGGTGTAATCCATGTCGTAAAGCATCCAGCCGAGGTCGCGGCTTTCCTGAATCGCGGGAATGTCTCCTCCCTCCCAAAGGCGAAAGTGCGCCGAACACTCGCGAGTACCCAGATAGGGCGTAGAGTAGCAGGCTCCCTTTCTCAGTCTGCGCTTTACTATGTCCTGAAACTTTCCGGGATTATCTCCCGGATTAGCCTTTTCGGTCATTTCAAAATGAGCCTCGAAAACATAGTGCACATCGCGCAACAGCATCGCGGCGCGCTGCTGTATGTCGCGAGAACTGGCTATGAAAAGTGGCGAGCCGTTTCGCGCGGCTGACATGGCGTTGCTGGCGGACAACTTGGACTTGACTTCGTTGCGGCGCATATTGGTAAAGGCGATCGGGTTCAGCACATGAATGCGGTCAACCCGCCAGACGAGGCCCGGATGAAAGAATACCGCCTCGATCATGCCGCGAGCGGCGCCGTGCGTAGGAATATCATAGGATACCCTCTCGGCCTTCATTTCCGGGCGGGTAAAGCAGGCGTAGTCTCCCCAGACCTCCATCTTTATGGCCAAATACATCAACTCCTTTCGTGAACGCATATTATTTATACGCATCTTATAAACGCAATTCACTTAATGCTCGTAAGGTTATTTAAAATTGCTCATACCGATTACTTTCTTATTATTTATGTTTCTGTTATAACACATACTCGCATTTTTTGCAATATCAAATTTTATATCTGGCAAAAATAAATAAAATACATTGTTCTATGGCCGTCCTAGCTGAAACCCTTATAAAACAGGTAAATGCGCGTCGGGACAAACAGGCGGCAAAAAAGGAGCGCATCCCTCCACCGCCGAGTCCATGATGAAAAGGAAGCAGAGCGCTTAGAGGAGTTGCTTCGATTTCTCGTATTGCGTTCCCACAACTGTAATAATCTTCCGGGTGTTCAAGTAGAATCTTTCAGCAGCGATGAAAAGAACGTTTGCTTTGAAGCCTGCCCGACAAAATAGTAGGAAGCGATTGCGTCCGGATCTCGGAATGGCACCACCGCGCGGTTGTTCTGTCGGGATTTCAAAACGCGCAGCGTGATGTCTGTCACAAAAGATGGCAAATCAGAAGAACGTTGCAGTTCTCCCACGGCGTCCATATCCTCCTGCAAAAAGAACTTTGCATGAGGCATTTTTTTTCGAACGATCTGTTCCCAGAAGCCTACGCGGGCGTGCATGATAAAGTTCTGTCCGTCCACATCCTCGAAAGATACGGATTTCATAATCGCAGCCGGGTGAAAGTGGTTGACGGACAGGAATAGCTGCTCCGACACATAGGCTCGGCAAAAAAACTCCTCGGAATCGATTGGGTGATTCAAAATGATCAGGCCATAATCGCCGTTTTTCAGCCCGCGAAGCAGGGTCTTTTCCGTTTCGATACCGGAGGAGACCGTCATTCCCGGAAAAGCGTCGGCAACCTGCGGGAGCAACAGCATCAAGGGCCCTGGGGCGCAGCTGCCGATGGAAACCGTGCGCAGGCTGCGGTCGAAAGCCCGAACCCTTTGCTCCATGTCCGCAACGTCTTGCAGAATTTTTACCGCGCACCGTGCCGCCAATTCCCCGGCGGCATTTAAGGTGATTCGATTTTTTCGCCGTTCAAACAGCTTTACGCCAAGATTATCCTCCAGCTTTTGCATGGAGCGGCTCAGAGATGGCTGTGCCAGGTGCAAATGCTCAGCCGCCGCCGACAGCGTACCGAATTCGGCAAAAGCCTTCAATTGTTCCAATACGTATATCTCAAGCATGCGTTCGCCTCCTATGCTTTCAGTATACGTCGCGTCTATACTGGTATGCAAGATGCATATTGTACTTTTTTTGAAAAGCGTGCTATCATAGGTGCAAATAAAGCGGGCGATAATTCGCCGGGTAAGCGAGGAGACAGTATGGAAAGTATTAAGCTGAACAACGGAACCATCATACCGGTCATAGGTCTGGGCACGTTCCTGATGGAGCCAGACGATGCGGAGAAGGCGGCAATCGCAGCTTTGCGCGGCGGTTATACGCTGATCGATACCGCAAACGCCTATATGAACGAAAAGGCGGTCGGGCGCGCGATCCGCGCATCAGGTATCCAACGGGACAACATCTATCTTTCCACCAAGTTATGGCCCAGCGTTTACGCGCAGGCCGACAAGGCGATCGAATGCACGCTCAAACGCCTGGGCACGGACGTGATCGATCTTTTGTTCCTGCATCAACCCGTTGGTGACTATATAGGCGCGTATAAGGCGATGGAGCGCGCCGTTAAAACCGGCAAGGTGAGATCTCTGGGATTATCCAATTTCCCGATGGAAAAGCTCATGGAAGTTACGCATATGTCGGAAATCCCGCCGGCGGTTGTACAGGTGGAGGCTCACCCTTATCACACACAAACCGCGCTGAAGACCTGTCTC
>JAUNBY010000142.1:5544-7675 GCA_030526935.1 Clostridia bacterium | reverse complement strand
GGCATATTTATATAATGATGCGCGGCGCGTCTTTCATCTCCTGCGCGTTTGACGGTAACACAATCTACGTTGACGAAGGGCGGGCGGTGAGTTATAATCTATAATTGTACCCGTATAAAGAGGGAGGACGCGATATGGGCGTTAAGGTATGCAAATTTGGCGGCTCGTCTCTGGCGGACGCGGGCCAGTTTAAAAAAGTCAGGGATATAGTCCTGTCCGATCCAGACAGGCGCTATGTCGTTCCGTCCGCGCCGGGCAAGCGCTTCGCGGGCGACGAGAAGATAACCGACACTTTGTATAAATGCTTCAGGCTGGCTCAGCGAAATCAGCCGTATGAGGACGAATTCGAGCGAGTAATCGACAGATTCACCGGCATCGTCGCGGATCTGGGGCTTGACTTTGATATATTGCCGCATCTTAAGGAAGCGCGCGCGCTCATCGGCGCGGGTTCGCCCGATTATGCCGCGTCTCGCGGCGAGTATTTTTCGGGACTTGTACTGTCCAGATATCTTGGATGGGATTTTATAGATCCCGCTGAAATATTGAAATTCGACCGCCACGGCATATACGCCTCTGAATGGTCGAACGAACTTGCCGCCGCCCGCCTCAAAGAGCATGAGCACGCGGTCATACCAGGCTTTTACGGCTCTTTGCCCGACGGCGACGTTCATACGTTTTCGCGAGGCGGTTCTGATATAACCGGCGCCGTAATCGCCAGAGCCGCGAACGCCGAGATATATGAAAACTGGACCGACGTATCGGGATTTCTTATGGCGGATCCCCGCATAGTCGACAATCCCAAGAGCATAGACGTTTTGACGTATAAAGAGCTTAGAGAGCTTAGCTATATGGGCGCGACCGTGCTTCACGAGGACAGCGTGTTCCCCGTAAGAAAGGCGGGCATACCCACCCATATAATGAACACCAACCGCCCCGGCGATCCCGGAACGATGATAGTCGTAGATGATGGAGACCATCGCGCTCCCGGAACGATAACGGGAGTGGCGGGACACAAGAACTTTACGCTTATTTCTATCGAAAAAGCCATGATGAACAGCGAAATAGGATTCGGAAGGCGCGTTTTGCAGTCGTTGGAGGATCTGGGAATGTCCTTCGAACACCTTCCGACCGGCATAGACACCATGAGCGTCATAATCTCGGACGCCGACCTCAGCCAGCGCCGGGAACAGATAATAGAGCGCATCGAGGAGAACACTCACCCCGACACTATTGAAATGACCAGCGGACTGGCGCTTATCGCGACCGTCGGCCTCGGCATGGTAAGAACCCCCGGCACGGCGGCCAGGCTTTTTAACGCCCTCGCCCGCGCGGATGTGAACGTTCGCATGATCGATCAGGGTTCCTCCGAGTTCAACATAATCGTAGGCGTTGACGCGTGCGAGTTTGAGGACGCCATTCGCGCGATATACGATGAGTTTGTCGGATAAGGCGTCGCGGCGCGTCTAATAATTGGAAAGCCGTTTTGCCCGGTCGTATCCGAACCTCCGGCGTGTGCTTTTCGTCAAAGAATTCGCGGTATAATAGCAATTATAGCCGCGTATGCAATACATTTTAGGAGATGCTTTATGAAACGCAGGGACTTTATTATCATTGCCGTGGTCGTCGTAATAGCCGTGGGACTGTTGCTCTACTGGAACTTTGGTCGCACTATACAGCCGATAGAGGGCACTCCGACGGGAACGCTGGAGATGGTGATGCCCGAGACTGCGCAGACGACCGAACAACCAGCGCCGACCGCAGAGCCGACTCCCGCGCCTACGTCCGTCATAATGGGATTCTTATCCCCCTCAGCGGCGGCGGAGGACGCGACTTCGGGCGTTGATTCAGCCGCAACCGAACCGGAAACCGCACCTGAAGCGGAAGCTGAAACGGAATCCCCTTCCGACGTGGAAGCCACGCCGCGTCCGACGCTGTATCCCGCCGAGAGTTATCTTCGAGTGGCGACCTCGACGGGCGAGTTCGACCTTGTGCCGCTCGTTGGAGAGGCTCAGTTCAGGCTCACTCAGGGTGAGGGCATCGAGAATGTCATAGAGGTCGGCGTGAACCGCGTAAAAATGCATTCGTCCACCTGCGATAATCAGGACTGCGTGAATCAGGGGGAGATAACCCT
>JAUNBY010000142.1:0-5444 GCA_030526935.1 Clostridia bacterium | reverse complement strand
CTGGGGCTTTCAAACAGCGTCCTTCTCATAGCGATATACATGCTGGGCATACCCGCGTCGTTTATACTGATGGCCGCGAAAGTCGTGCTTTCGGGATTCATGTTCGCGGGCGTTAACGCTATGATGTACGCGCTCGCCGGGGGAGTGCTGAGCGTCGCGACCATGTCGATATTGTCGCGCTTCAAGAGCCTGTCCCCCGTGGGCGTAGGCATATCCGGCGGAGTAACTCACAATATAGGCCAGGTAGGGCTGGCGATGATCGTATTAAACAGCGACAGTCTTATATTTTATATGGCTGTTCTTATGCTCATTGGAGTATTTACGGGCGCCGCCACGGGAACCGTGTGCAAAATAATGATGAAGCGATTGCCAAATGACTTTCTTGTTTAACAGGCGCGGATTATGGCATTATGCTCCGCTTACTGCATCGGCCGCGTCGTTTTGTTCGCGGCTTGCAAGGATTTTGTTGCAAAACCGGATAGGATGAAATGTGGCTTTTCATACTGCCGGTAAGCGATTAAGTCATTTTTCCAACAAACCCGCGACATAATCCCTTGCTATAATGATATAAAAATCATATACTTACGGGGTATGATGAAAGGGGAAACACATGGAATACAACAGACCTCAGACCGACCCTGACGACATGCGAAAAAACGTCAGGCGCAATCCCGATCCCAACACGACGAAAATACGGCTCATAATCATCGCGGCTATCGTAGTAGCCGTTATAGCGGTTCTTGTGGCGTATCCTCCATATGTCATGGTGCCTACGGGACACACCGGCGTGGTGGTGACGTTCGGACGCGTCGAGGACTATACGCTTAGCGAAGGCTTCCACCTCAAAAATCCTATTCAGCAGATAGTCATGATGGACAATCGCACCCAGAAAAAGACCATAGAGGCGCAGGCGTTTTCATCGGACATACAGCAGGTCAATCTCGTCTGTTCCGTCAACTACGCCGTGGATCGCGAGACCGCTCAGACGCTTTACAAGTCCGTCGGAACGAACTACTATTCCACGGTCATGGAGCCTCGCATACTTGAAAACGTAAAGGCGGTGTTCACGAGATATTCAGCCGAAAAGCTGATGGAGGTCAGAAACACGCTGTCCACCCAGGTTGTCGAGCTTCTGGAACCTGAAATGAAGCGCTATGGCATTCAAATCGTATCGGTCGCTATAGAAAACGTTGACTTTACCGACGCGTTCACCAACGCTGTAGAGGACAAGCAGGTCGCCGAGCAGACCAAATTGCGCGTTGAGACCGAACAGGCTCAGCAGGTATCCGTCGAAAGATCCGCCGCTGAAAGGCAGATAATCGCCGCGAACGCCGACGCTGAAAAGCGCACGATAATCGCTACGGCCGATGCCGACGTAAAAAAGATCGAAGCCGACGCCGCGGCTTACGCCCGCAAAATAGAGGCTGAAACCGAAGCCGAGGCAAACAGGCTCATCGCCGCCTCCATAACCTCACAATTGGTCGATTACCTCAAGATCAACCAGTGGAACGGGCAATTGCCGCAGATCACCGCCGGGGACGGGGTAATGCCCATAATCGATCTGACGAGCGGCGAAGATACGAGCGCTGATTAAAATGGTTTATAACGGGGTATAATAGAGATGTTAGCGAAGGTTGTTTCAAAAGACGGAAAACTCATGGCGGAAATTACGAGACCCAAGTCCTGCGAAAACTGTTCCAAGTGCTATGGTTCGGACGAGAAGCGTTTGTGCGAATTGCCCGAGGGCGACTGGAAACTGGGCGAAACCGTCGATATAGAACTTGCGCTCATGAATCCGGCGAAGGTTTCCGCCTTAAGCTATGGAATACCGCTGTTGGGACTGGTGCTGTTCGTGGCGGTCGCCTCCTGGCTCGGACTTAGCGACGTATGGCAGGCTATATTCGCATTTATAGGCTTGGCCGTAAGCTTTGTAATTCTCCGCCTGGTCGACCAGCGCGCAAGACGAAAAGGCAGGTTTCAAACTGTTTGCTCACGATGTGAGAAGGAGGTAGTACATAATGGATAACGTCAAGACATTCACTTACGACGACATCAAAGACATTTCCGCGAAGGGAAAGGTGCTCGTCGATTTCTGGGCGTCCTGGTGCGGCCCGTGTCGCATGGTCTCGCCCATAGTCGACAGGCTCGCCGAAGAATACGCGGGAAAGATAACGGTAGGAAAGCTCAATATCGATGAGTATCCGCAGGCCGCTACGGAAAACAACGTCGCCAGTATACCCACGCTTGTGACATTCGATTCCGGCGTAGAGGTAGAACGCATGATAGGCGCTCACGGACAAGAGGATATAGCGGATATGATAGACAGGCTGATAGCGCGCTAAACGCATAATTACGTTTTGCCGGCGCCATATAATGGGATGAGTCAATCGCATTTACAGTCAAAAGAGCCGTCGCGAGTTTAAGCGACGGCTCGATCTGTTCAGGCTGCGGCTACAGAAGTATGCAGATTATCCCGCCGTTTCCCTCGTTGATTATCTTGGTCATGGCGCCTCTGAGCTTTTGCCTTACGTCTTCGGGAAGTCTGTTGAGCTTGCCTGACAATTCCTCCTTCATCAGATCCGACAGAGGCTTTCCGAAAATATTTGTCTGCCATATGCTTTCGGGGTCCGACTCGAATTCTCCCGCTAGGTAGTCCATCAACTCTTCCGACTGTTTCTGAGTTCCCACGAGAGGGTTGACTTCTCCCTCTATATCCACCCTTATGATATGAAGCGAGGGAGCGGCGGCTTTGAGCTTTACGCCGAACTTGCCGCCCTGCTTGACGACCTCCGGCGGAGACAGCTCAATTTCAGACATCGATGGCGATACGAGTCCATATCCCGTAGCTTCGGCGGACTTGAGCGCGTCGCATACGCGGTCATAGGCGTTTTTGGCCTTAGTCATCTCGGTCATGAGCTTCATAAGATGCTCCTCGCCTTCGACCACCTGCCCGCTTGCTTCGGTCAGTATCCTGTAGAAAAGCCCGTCAGCGAGGCGAAGCTCGTAGTCGCAACCGCCGTCGTTAAGGCGCACGCTCATGGGGTTCGCGGCGACGCAGTTTTCATTGTCGCCAAAGAACCTCGCCAACTGTCCGTGATCGGAGACCTTTTTCATATTCGACGCGGCTTCCCCGGCGGTCTTCATAAGCGATTGCCTCAGCCAGTGATCCTCGTCGAGCGCCAGCACCCATTCCGGGAAGTACACCCGCGCCTCGGTAAGCGGGAATTCGTAGAGAAGGCGCTTCATTATCTCACCGGCGTCGTCCCTCGTCATGCCCGTCACGTCCATCGCCATGACCGGCGCGGAATACTTTTCCTCGAGCGCGTTTTTAAGTATTGTGGCCTGCTCGTTTTCAGGCTCCGCGCTGTTGAGTATTATTATAAAGGGTTTGCCGAGGGCTTTAAGCTCGTTGACGACGCGGTTTTCAGCCGATACGTAAGCCTGCCTGGGTATGTCGGTTATGGTTCCGTCGGTGGTCACGACGACGCCAAGCGTCGAGTGCTCGGCTATGACCTTGCGGGTACCTGTCTCCGCCGCCTTTTCGAAGGGTATGTCGTGGTCGAACCACGGGGTTCGCACCATGCGCGAGTCGTCCCCCTCGTGAAGCCCCAAAACGCCGTCTATGAGGTATCCCACGCAGTCTATAAGCCTCACGTCGGCGCGGGCGTCGCCTATAGCTACGCTGACGGCTTCGTTGGGTATGAAGCGCGGCTGCGTCGTCATTATTGTGCGCCCCGCGCCGCTTATGGGCATTTCGTCCACCGCGCGCGTTTTCGCGTTGGGGTCCTCTATGCCGTCGAGTATCATGGTCTCTATGAATTTTTTAATAAATGTCGATTTTCCCGTCCTTACCGGGCCTACGACGCCTATGTATATATCGCCGCCAGTCCTCGTGGCAATATCCTCGTAGATTTTTTGATGATCGACCATCGAAATTCCTCCTTGCCCGGTTTTGCGTTCAACCATTTCCAAGCTATGACGAAGGGTCGCGGGTTAGAACATAAAACCTTTGACGGTTATGCGCTTGTCAAATAAACAATAGCCCGCTACAATTGAGAACATTATATGCTCGGAGGTTTGCCCCATGAACAAAAGCGGCTTGGAATACGATGTGTATATTTTTGACTTGGATGGAACTCTCACAGAATCGGAACCAGGAATAATAAATTCCGTCCAATATGCGTTGGAGAAGATGAACGCGCCCGTGTCGGACAGGCAATTGCTCAGGCCGTTCGTAGGCCCCCCGCTGGTGTACAGCTTTGTAAACACCCTTCATATGACCGAGGACGAGGCCATGCGCACGGTGAGGTTCTTTCAGGAGCGCTACAGGCGCGCAGGCTACCTTGAAAACTCGGTATATACGGGCATTCCCAATATGCTCAGGAAGCTTAAAGCCCTCGGCGCCCATTTAGCCGTCGCGACGGCAAAGCCAAAAGAATTCGCCGAAAAGGTGCTGGCGGCGTTCGGACTGGACGGCTACTTCGACATAGTGGCCGCTCCAATGGACGAAGACGAGGCGAAATCAAAGGAACGGCTGGTCAGAAAGGTTCTGGCCGTAGAATCGGGGCGCGCGGTGATGGTCGGCGACAGGGATCTGGACATACTCGCCGCGAAAGCCTGCGGCATAGACGCCATTGGCGCTTTGTACGGCTACGGCACGAGGGAGGAACTTGAATCTGCAGGACCTGTGGCGATATGCGAGACCGTCGGGGAACTGACGAAGCTTCTCACAGGTTCTGACGAAGTCATGCCGGGGGCGTTTATATCGCTCGAAGGCTGCGACGGATGCGGAAAGAGCACTCAGGGGAAAATGCTCGCGCAATGGCTCGAAACGCGCGGCTACGAGGTCGTCCGCACGAGGGAGCCGGGCGGCTGCGACGTGGCGGAGCGCGTTCGGGAGATACTGCTCAGCCCCGATACGAAGGGCATGACCGGCATTTGCGAGGCTTATCTTTTCGCGGCGGCGCGTTCCCAGCACGTTCGCGAGGTAATAAAGCCCGCCGTGGAAAGGGGCGCGGTCGTCGTCTGCGACAGGTTCGTCCACTCGTCCATAGCCTATCAGGGAGCCGGAAGGGGTCTTGGAATAGACGCCGTAAGGGAGATAAACGCCATAGCCGTTGACGGATGCCTCCCGGACGTCGCGATATGGCTCGACGTCGATCCCGCGCTCGCGCTTGAACGCCGCTTCGCCAACAACAACCCCGACCGCATAGAGCGGGAAAACGCGGGCTTTATGAATGTGGTGCGCGAGGGATACGCCAAAATCGCCGCGATGGACGGGACGCTTACGCGCGTAGACGCGTCAGGAGAGCCTGAAGAGGTGTTTCAAAGGGTCGTCGGGGCGCTGAAGGGGATTTTATAAACTGCGGCACCCCAAAGTCGGCGTTTGACAAACGACGCGCTGCATATAAAACGGATGAATGAGAAATGTCGCAAAGGTGTAT
>JAUNBY010000141.1 GCA_030526935.1 Clostridia bacterium | reverse complement strand
GCTTCCTCAGCCGACGCCGGAAGCGCAATAAAAAGCGTCAAAATAAGCGCCGCTATGCATTTCGCACTTATATTCATATATTCCGTATCCTTTCGTAAGATTTCACCCATTATCGCATAAATGCCCGTCTCTGTCAATCTCTCATAACCTGTAATTGCTTGACATACGCCCATGGCAGGCCTATAATAACCATTGACTGCGATTGGGGGAATTTTATATGGAAAACAGCGAGAAGACGTTTTATATCACCACGCCTATATACTATCCCAGCGGCAACATGCACATAGGACACACCTACTGCACCGTCGCCGCCGATACAATGGCCCGCTTCAAGAAGCAGACGGGCTACGACGTCTATTTTCTGACCGGCATGGACGAGCACGGCCAGAAGATAGAGCGCAAGGCCGCCGAGATGGGCGTTACGCCGCAGAAGCTCGTAGACGATATCGCCGTGGCGACCGAGAGCCTCTGGAAGATGATGAATATCGAATACGACGATTTCATCCGCACCACACAGCCGCGCCACGAGAAGATAGTTCAGAAGATATTCCGCAAATTCTACGAGCAGGGCGATATATACAAAAGCGAATACGAGGGCATGTACTGCACGCCCTGCGAGGCGTTTTGGACGCCTACTCAGCTCAAGGACGGCAATTGCCCCGATTGCGGGCGTCCCGTGGAACCTGCCCGCGAGGAGAGCTATTTTTTCAGAATGAGCAAGTATCAGGACTGGCTCATAGATTACATCGAAAGCCATCCCGATTTCATACAGCCGCCATCCAGGGCCAACGAGATGCTCAACAACTTCTTAAAGCCCGGACTTCAGGATCTGTGCGTAAGCCGCACGTCGTTTAAATGGGGCGTTCCCGTGGATTTCGATGAGAACCACGTGGTATACGTGTGGATAGACGCTCTGTCGAACTACATAACCGCGCTTGGCTACGACTCGGACGACGACGCGCTGTTCAGGCGCTACTGGCCCGCCGACGTGCACCTCGTCGGCAAGGAGATAGTGCGTTTTCATACGATTTACTGGCCCATAATGCTCCACGCGCTTGGCCTTCCGCTCCCGAAGCAGATATTCGGACACGGCTGGCTGCTTTTCGGAAACGACAAGATGAGCAAGTCCAAGGGCAACGTCGTCTATCCCGCGCCCATTGTCGAGCGCTACGGCGCGGACGCGCTCAGATACTACCTCATGCGCGAAATGCCCTTCGGCTCCGACGGCAATTACACCAACGAGGCGATGCTCACGCGCATGAATTCCGACCTCGCCAACGACCTTGGAAACCTCGTAAGCCGCACGGTTGCCATGATAGAAAAGTATTTCGACGGCGTCATACCCGCGCCCGACGCCCCGACGGGCTTCGAGGACGAGCTTAAAGCCCGCTGCGAGGCGCTCCCCGCTCTGGTCGAAAAGTATATGAACGAATTGCAGTTCTCGCTGGCTCTTGGCGAGATATGGAAGCTCGTCGGCGACTGCAACCGCTATATCGACCTCACCCGGCCCTGGATACTTGGAAAGTCCCCCGAGGAGCAGCCCAGGCTCAAAACGGTGCTTTATTACCTCGCCGAGTGCGTGAGAGTCATAGCCGTCGCGATAGCCCCCACCATGCCCGCGACGCCCGGGCGCATATTCAGGCAATTGGGCGTTGAGGATCCGGCCATGATGACCTGGCAGTCCATTCAGTCGTTCGGGCATCTCCCCGCCGGTCTCAAGGTTCAAAAGGGCGAGGCGCTGTTCCCGCGAATAGACGTGCAAAAGGAGCTTGCGGCGCTGTCGGGCGGCGCGGATGAGAAGCCCGCCGAAAAAACCGCCCAAAAGAAAAAGGATGTGGGCATGAATAAAGAAAAAGCGCCGCGGGCGGATAAAGAAGAAAGCCGCCATATCTCTTACGACGATTTTTGCAAGGTAAAGCTCGTGACCGCCAGGGTTATAGCCTGCGAGCGCGTGGAAAATTCGGACAAGCTGCTTAAGGAGACGGTCGAGCTTAAGAAGGGCGACATTCGAACCGTCGTATCGGGCATAGCGAAATACTATTCTCCCGAGGACATGGTTGGAAAGACCGTCGTTCTGGTCGAAAACCTCGCGCCCCGCAAAATGCGCGGCGTAGTCTCAGAGGGTATGCTTCTGTGTGCGAGCGACCCGGACGGCAAGCTCAGCCTCGTTACGGTCGAGGATCTGGCCGACGGAGGCTGGGAAATAAGCTGATGAAGCTGTTTGACACGCATTGCCATATTGCCGCGGACGACTTTGACGCCGACCGCGGCGGCGTCATATCCCGTATGCGCGAAGCGGGGGTGTCTCTCGCCGTGGTTGTCGGGGATATTTCGTCGGACGGCGAAAAAGCCATATCCCTCGCAAAAGAAAACGATTGCCTGTACGCCGCTATAGGTCTGCACCCGCACGATGCCAGGCTTTGGACGGACGAACTTCGGGAAGATCTGAAAAAGGCGCTTAAGAGCGATAAAGTGGTGGCGCTTGGCGAAACGGGGCTTGACTATCACTATGATTTTTCGCCACGCGACGCGCAACGGATCGCGTTCGAGGCTCAACTCGACACAGCTTTTGATATGAATCTTCCGGCCATACTGCATATACGCGAGGCGCACGGAGAAACTACGGAAATACTGCGCTCGTTTTACAGGGCGGGGAGATTGCCGAAATGCGTCATGCACTGTTTCAGCGGCAGCTGGGAAAGCGCCCGCGCGTATCTGGACATGGGGCTATATATATCCTTTACCGGCGTGATAACCTTTAAAAACGCGAGAAAGCTAGTAGAGGTGGCGCAAAAAATGCCTCTCGACAGGCTGATGGTCGAAACCGACTGCCCCTATATGGCCCCGGTTCCCATGCGCGGAAAGCGCAACGAACCGGCATACGTAGCCTATACCGCCCGCGCCATAGCCGCCATGCGCGGCGTCGGCGAGGATGAACTGGCTCTGGCGGCGTATAACAACGCCCTTCGCTTCTTCAACGTCAAGGAGGCAATATAATGGTATTCGTCCGAATCGCCTTGATTATAGCAGCCGTGTATTTTCTGTACTGCTTTATAATGTTCTGCGTGGCGTGCCTCAGGCGCAAGCCCGATCCCGGTACCGAAAACCCGCACTCGACGTGGTATGCGTATCGCGATATGATTCACGCCGGCAGGGACTGGTTTTTGTCTCAGCCTTCCGAGAAGGTGTCGATAACCAGCCGCGACGGACAGAAGCTGTACGCCGCGTACCTCCCTTGCGAGGGAAGTAAAAACACCATAATACTCGTGCACGGCTATCGCTCAAACCGCTTTATAGACTTCGCCTGCGCCTTTCAAATGTACCACGAACTGGGGCTTAATATACTCTCCATCGACATGCGTTCCCACGGGGACAGCGAGGGAAAGTATATACTCTTTGGCCTCGCCGAGAGATACGATATCGTCGACTGGGCCGGGTTTTTAAACGAGAAATACCACCCCGACAAGATAATATTCGACGGCATATCCATGGGCGCGGCGACGGTTTTGATGACTCTCGACCTGGAGCTTCCCTCAAATGTCGCGGGTGTCATAGCCGATTGCGGATACACCTCGCCAAAGGCCATATGGTCGTATGTGGCTAAGCGCGATATGTACTGCATACCCCAGCTTATAATGCCGGGGGTATCGCTGCTGGTCAAGCTGTTCACGGGCTACGATCCCGCGTCGTCGTCAGCCATTGAAGCCGTCAAAAAAGCCAAAATACCGGTTTTATTTGTTCACGGCGAGGCGGATGGTTTCGTCCCCTGCTATATGAGCCGCGAAAACTACGAAGCGTGCGCAAGCGAAAAGACATTATTGACTATACCCGGCGCGAAGCACGGATGCAGCTTTCTGGTGGACCGGGAAAAGTGCGTCCGCGCGATAAAAGACTTTCTTGATCTGATCGGCATTCGCGTCTTGCAAGGCGAGGAACGATTGGACAGTAATGATTAGGAGGCACACATATGCAGAATATATCCCGCGAAGAGGCGCTAAAGCTTCTCAACGCTCCCGAACGGCTTGACAATCTCGGAAAGCTCGTGCAAGACGCCCGCGAGGGGCGGCTTCCGCTTCCCGAGACGCACGAGGACGTGAACAACCACATACATACGACCTATTCGTTCTCGCCCTATTCCCCGACGGCCGCCGTATGGTTTTCCTGGCAGTCGGGCCTTTGCACCTGCGGGCTTATAGACCACGATTCCATAGCCGGATGCGACGAGTTCCTCAAAGCCTGTGAAATCGTCGGCATACCCGGAACCGTTGGCATGGAGTGCCGCGCGTCCATGCTCGACACGCCCTTTGCCGACAAAAAGTTCAACAATCCCGATCAGGCGGGAATGACCTATCTGACAATACACGGCGTACCCCACGACAAAGCCGGCGCATTGAACGAGTATTTCATACCCATGCGCGAAAAGCGCAACGTCCGCAACCGCGCGATGGTTAACTCCATAAACGGAATGCTCGCCGCGTTCGACATACATATAGATTTCGACCGCGACGTCGTTTCCATATCCAACTATCCCGTCGGAGGCTCCATCACCGAAAGGCACATTAGCTGTGCCCTGGCCAACAAACTTCTCGAGCGCTTCCCCGACGCGAAGGATCTGATATCGTTTATCAAAAACGATATGAAGCTTCCCATCGCTCCGCGCATAGAGGGATATTTGCTCGACGCGGAGAATCCTCACCGCGTATACGATTTGATAGGCTGGATAAAGGCCGAGCTTATAAACCGCTTCTACATACCGGCGACGGACGAGCTTAACGACTTCAAGACGATAATCGCGCACGCGAACGATATAGGCGCTATAATGGCGTATCCCTATCTGGGCGACGTGGGCGATTCCGTCACCGGAGACAAGCGCGCGCAGAAATTCGAGGACGATTATCTCGACGAGCTTTTCCCCTATCTTCGCGACGTCGGCTTCCACGCGGTGAGCTACATGCCCTCCCGCAACACCCCGGCGCAGCTTACGAGGCTTCGCGCGCTTTGCGACAAATACGAGATGTTCCGGATAAGCGGCGAGGACATCAACCAGCCGCGCCAGCCCTTCGTCTGCATGGCGCAGCGCGCCCCCGAGTTCAGGAATCTCTATGAATCGACGTGGGCGTTGATCGCCCATGAAAACCTCGCCACCGGAAACCCCGAGCGCGGCTTCTTCTCGCCGGAGTCCGTCAAAAAGCAGCCGGATCTGAAAAAGCGTACGCTTGAGTTTGCCGAGATTGGGCGGAATATGTTTAAGGATTTATAATTCAAAGAATGATAGAGTGAGGAACCGCTTCCTCGCTCTTTTATGTACGGATACAGCTTCTCGATGGTAAAGAAAGTGCGCCTCGCGGCGCACTTTCTTATATCAATTGTGGTTGTTATTTATTGGCGGCGGCTACTTCGCCCGCTCTCTTGCCGTAGGTCATGCAATCGGCTATAGCGTTTCCGCCGAGCCGGTTGGAGCCGTGGATTCCTCCGGTGACTTCGCCAGCGGCGTAGAGTCCGGATATGACGTTGCCATCGGTATCGATGACCTGGGTGTCGGTATTGATCTTCAATCCGCCCATCGTGTGGTGAACGGTAGCGACTTTCCTGCAGGCGTACCAGGGGCCTTCGGTCATTTCGACGTCGGCCTGGTTGTTGGCTACGAAGCCAAGCTCGTCTTCCAACTCGCCGCGGACTATCGCGTTGTAGTTATCAATTGCGGAAATGAGGTTTTCGGCGCTCATTCCAGTCTTTTCAGCCAGTTCTTCGAGCGTATCGGCCTCTATGACGCTTCCCTGAGCGACCATGTTGGCGATGGTAGCGCCGTTATTGTCCACGTAATCGCGGGAAGGATAGCGAACGCTGTTGACAACGATCCAGTAGGTCTGACCTTCCTGGTCGAGAACCGCCTGCGCGAGGGTGTCGCGGGCCGCTCCCTCGTTTACGAAGCGGTTTCCGTCGCTGTTTACGAAAATGCGGTTGCGTCCGGAGGTGCGGATGTTCTCCATCAGTCCGGTGCCGGGGGTTCCGCAGGGATGAAGCTGTATATCGCTCATTCCAGTAACGTCAGCCCCTATCGCGGTAGCCATTTCAATGCCCGCGCCAGTCGCGCTCTGAGCCATATTGGTGCATCCGAGCGCCGTAACGTCTACGTGCGCCCATACGCCGGTATTGTACTGGGCAAGAAGCTCTTTGTTGGCTCCAAAGCCGCCGGTGGCGAGTATGACGCCGTTATTGGCGTTCAGCGTCACGCTCTGCCCTTCCTTGCCCGTAGCCAGAACGCCTGTAACCTCGCCTTCGTCGGTAACGAGGGTCGTGGCGGTGGTTCCGGTGAGAACGGTTATGGCATCGGTGTGCTCTGAAATATACTCCTCAAACACGCGAATATAGCTGTTGCCCGAAGGCGTGGTGGGATAATGGCTGCGCTGGAAAAGCGCGCCCGTAGCGGTTCCGACTTCGTCTCTGAAGGCCACGCCGATGGATTCCATCCACTCGATAGTCGCCATGGAGTTTTCGCACATGTAGGTGATGAGCTCCATGTCGCCGACCTGGTGTCCGCCCTCGTAGGTCTGGGTGATGAAGTTCTCATATGAGTCCTCTATGCCCTGCGCGCCCTGGCGAACGGGATCCACGGCGTTAAGGGCGCCCTCGGATATATTGGTTGATCCGCCGAGTATGTCGAGCTTTTCGACGACCACGACGCTCGCGCCGTTCTGCTGCGCGGAGATTGCCGCCGCGAGACCCGCTCCGCCGCCGCCTACTACTATAACGTCCGCCGTATAGGTTTCATCCTGCGCGGGTTCCTTTTCGGCCTCTACGCTCAGAGCATCGACGTCTACGCCCGCTTCTGTCAACGCCATTCTCGTTGCGTTCAAAATCGCGTAACTGGTTATGGTTGCGCCGGTGATGGTATCTACCGCGAGCGACTGCTCATCGACGATGCGCCGGGTCATCTTTTCGATGGCAATCTTTCCCACTCCTATGGTCTCATTGTCGTTTGTAACCTCTATGTTCTCGATGGCGTCATCGCCGAGCGTTACGGCGACAGTTATGGGCGCGTTGTGTCCGGTGGTGGTCGCTTCATAAGTACCCGCCGGATAAACCTGTTCGGCTGAGGAAACGCCCGCTATCGCGAACGCCATTACCAGGCTCAGCATAAGACAAAATATACTCTTGATTCTCATGATGTACCCTCCTGTGAAATAGAATCTGTCATTCATTATAGCCCCGTTTGTTTTCGTGTCAAGTTAAAATATTAACGATATTAATGATTTCAACTCGAAAAATTTCCACGCTGTAAGTGTTTACTAAACGTCGCTCAATCGCCCGAAAACGGTTACGAATGCGATTCTTATTCGCTTACAAGCGGCTGGGGCCTCCAGCGGCAGTCGAGCGACTCGCGCGTTATTTCCGGCGCGGCCCAGCGCACGGCGTTTTGTATTATCCGCCGCACATGAGGGTTTTGATATGAAGGGTTCGTCTCGTGTCCCGGCTGGAAGTAGAATATCCTGCCGTATCCGCGATGCCACGTAAGACCCGAGCGAAGCACCTCTCCGCCCCTGAACCAGCTTATGAACACCACGTCGTCGGGCTTGGCCACGTCGAACGGCTCGCCGTACATTTCCTCCGGGTCGAGTTCAAAGTGCTCCGGTATCCCGCGCGCTATGGGATGGGACGGGTTTGCCGTCCATACCCTGCAAAAATCCCCTTCGCGCCAGCTCAGGCTTCCGCTGGCGCC
>JAUNBY010000140.1 GCA_030526935.1 Clostridia bacterium | reverse complement strand
GCTTATGACTTCTTGCCAGTGGCCCGCTCACGACGGTCAACCGCCCGACGCGGAGAATTGAACGCGCCCGCACAAGCGCCGATACTATTCAAACAGGCATATAGCCGTTCCATCCCCGGCGCTCGTCGGCTCTGCGCGAATTATGGGGATTTCGATATTATGGAGCGCGGCGTATTGCTTTGTCCAGTTATTTAATTCGAGGACGGACGGAATAAGGCGTTTTCCCCAATCGGAAAGCGAGTATTCCACGCGAACGGGTATGGAGTCGGCAATCACTTTTCTGTGAATCAGCCCCTTATCCTCAAGATCGCGCAAGGTTTCGGCGAGCATTTTGGGCGTTATGTCGGGAGCGTATTTCTGTATCCTGGTATAGTTCGTATTGCCTACGAATATATGCCAAAGTACGCGCATTCGCCATTTTCCGCCGATCAAATCGTATGCCAGGTCGAGCGAACAGGCGTATTTTTGCTTGAGCATTATCAGATCCTCCTTAGTTTGCCTCGATTAACCGGTCTGATAATACTATAACAAAAAAAGGAGCCGATTACAAGCTCCTTTTTTTATCGGACGGTCAGATTCTTATTCTATTCTTATTCTACGACGGCAGTCGGGGAAGAAACCGCTTCTACGTCGAAGGAACCCTCGTAGCCGTTCATATGTACCTGCGCCTCATTGTAGTTATCGACGGAAGCTCCGGCTACTACGTCAGCGGCGGGATATCCAAACGCCACCATGAGCACGGGTTTGAATGTTTCTGGCATATCAACCGACGCGCGAACCGCGTTGACGCGCTCATCCTGCGGATAGATGGACATTACGCAGCTGGACAGGCCAATCTCTGTCGCCTGAACCATCATTGCCATCGCAGCCAGACCCGCGTCCATCTCGTGAAGCTCGGGATAGCGGCAATTCGCCTCGTCGCCCGCGATCACCACGACCAGCGGCGCGGTCAAAAGGGGCGTAGAGTAGGGATGTCCCTCGCGAATTTTATCCATACGCTCACGCTCGGTGATTACAAAGAAATTGAGCGAGCGCTGATTGCCTCCAGTGGGCGCGGAAAAACCCGCGCTGAGAAGCAGGGAGACTATATCGTCGTCAAGGGGAGCAGTGTCGTAGGGGCTTGCGTCGCCGTGCAAGGTGGTGCGCTGGTAAAGGATGTTGGCGATGGAGTAATCCTCTTGCGCCATTGCCGGTAAAGCCGCGCATAGCATCAAAATAGCCGCCAGACTCAGGGATAGAATTTTTTTCATATGAACACCTCCAGGTAAATTTAAGGCACATACCTTATGTATTTATTATAACATGCCATTTATCGTTTTAGCAATAACGCACTTATTTGTATGTACCTTACTTGGAGGAAAGCGGCTTGGCCATAATTTATTTACGACAACGCGGTAAAGTCAAAGTCATCGGATGTCTACGACGTCCGCGCATTATTCGATCGGCGCTTTATATCGCGAGATTGCGATACGCGCGCCCACAACCTCTCGACGCACCCCGCGAGAAGCGCTATAACTCCCCATCTGAGTATAAGCGCGTAATATGAAACGGCGGCCATCTCCCGCGTCTGCAGCTTTACAGGGCGCGCGAAATCCTTTATGAGCCGCGACGCCCTGTCCCATATGGACGACCATTCCACAAACACCTCGGGTATCCACTCGGTGAATACGTACATGGGCTTTATTAGAAGCGACAGTACGAACGCGCCCAGCGCCGCGAGAACGCAGTAGCCGAGCACAAAACCAAATGACGACTTCGCGACCTGGGCTATCATGTCCCTGAGATACGCGGTTTTAAGTTCCTCCCTGAGCCTGGCTATATACGCGGAAAGCCGCGAATTCACACTCCTCAAAGCGCGCAAGAGCGCAAACATGCCAAACGCCACAATCAAAAGCCTCGCGAGCATCCAAGCGCGCATTATTTCCTTTTGCAAATAGTGCGTTTCGCCCCCTTCGCCCAGCGCGACGCGCGCGGCTTCCTCGAGCGCGCGGGCATCTGACGCGCTAGTCGCCAGGCAGTCGGCTATCAGGAGGGACGCACTTTGCTTAAGCGACCTGAGCGGGACGTAAACCGCGTAATCGTCCACGTCGCCCGGCGTTTGCGACGCCCTTACGACTCCTGTAACGCGGTATTCCCCGTCCGCCAGTTCCACGGTTTTTCCCAGGGCCTCGCCTCCGGGGTAAAGTATAAAGGCGATCGCCTCGTCGAGCACTATCGCCCTCGTTCCCGCGCTCAATTGAGGCAGGTCGAACCAGCTTCCCTCGATTATGTATTTGGGGTGCGCGTCAAGATAGCCCTCGCTCACGCCGAAAACCGTCGCCTGCGCCGCCTGTGTTCCCGCGACGGATGACGAATAGGACGAAGTATATACCGTCGCCCCATAGACCTCGCCTAAGGAATCCCGCCGCTCGTCCCATATGTCGAGAACCGCCGGTATTTCGCCGCTTTCGGGGGCGATTGTGACATATTGGCAAAGCGCGGGCGTTTTAAATATCCCCCATACGGAGTAAACGCACAATATCGCTCCCACCGTCATAAGCACAAGCCCAGCGCGCGCGTTTTTCATCTTAGACATATTCGCGCCCTCAATCCATATACGCCATCACGACGGCGTTTTCCTCTATGGGGCGATCCTCCATATAGGCTATCTGCTGATAGCTCATATCCTCCTCGATGCTTACAATGCCTCCGGCTTCGGCGAGAACCTTCACGTCCGTCTTCGTCACCGTCATATCGGACGAGCCGAACGCGCCGGTCGAATAGGATATGGTATATACGTATCTCTCGTCGCCGCTTCCGCGAACGGCGCTCGTGGGAAGCAGGCTCGTCGCGCTGCGCGAGCGGTATTCAATCTTCATCGCAACGGGATTCTGGCTCATGGAATACGTTCCGCCCATGTCTTCTATCAAATCGTCGTCCAATTCCACGTCGGCGTATTTCGTGCCGTCGGCGTTCACGCCTATCGCCACGACCTCGCTGTCCAATTCGTCTCCCCTTCTGTCCTCGAATGTCACGTCCATGCCTCTCGTGACATCGAGCGTCACTCCCTCCAAAGACGCCCTGAGAACGGGATATTCCTTTTCCGGGCATATGGAGTAGACGGGCGCGCCGCCCGCAATGGTATCTCCTCGATTTACGAAGACCTCGACTATATATCCATCCTCCTGCGCCGCGACCTGCCGTATTCGCGACTCGTAGAGCTGAATATCGAGTATGTTTTCACGCGCGGCGTTCAACTGCTTCGTGAGCTTTCTCTGCTCGGTGACGTAATTTCTCACGTCGTCCGAAACCGCGTAGCGCGACGCGGACTGCATTTCCTCCTGAGCGTTTTCCCACGTCCCGGAGGCGGACTGATACGTTTCATATGCCTCCTTGACGCTCTGCGGCGCGTCGTCGGGCAGTTCCCCTTCCAGCGCTATTCCGTTAAGGCGCAGTTGCGTCTCAAAGTCCAATCGCGCGTCGGTATAGGCTTCGCGGGCGTCGGAATAGGCGTTGAAAGCGTCAGCCCACGCCTGTTCTGTGCGCCTTAAGCGTATGTCGCGCCGTTCGAGTTCAAGCATCTGCTCCTCGAGAGAATCGTAGGTTTCCCGGTATTGAGATACAGTGCTTTCGTAATTCGCCAACGCGCCAGAGAATATTGTATCTCCCTTTTCTACCTGCTGTCCGGGTCTGACCGACACCGATTTTATCTCTACCGACATATCCGATCCGCCCTCGAGCGGAACGTCCGTAGATTCAATAAACGTGAGGGTTCCCTCAAGCTCTATGGTTTGAGTGAACCTGCCCTGCCGGGGCGTTATGATACTCACCTTCGCGGTGGTTATGGCGCGTATGGTTCCGGAAAAGAACATGCAAAGCGCGAGCACGCACGCCAGTATCACAAGTCCCTTTACGGCCGTCTTTTTAATCTTCATGCGCTATTTCATCTCCGTAAGTTGTATGCCGTCCAAAATATCGTCCCTGAAATACATGTAGACGAACAGAGCCGGCAATATATAAAGCGCGGAACCGGCGAACTTCACGCCGTTCGCGGCGTCGGAAAGCTGGTTGAACATCACCGACAGCGGCATGAGCGCGGCGTTGTCGGTCAAATACGCGAGCGGCTGCTCGACTAAGTTCCACCCCTCGGCGAACGACAGCGCCACCGCGCAGCCAATTATGGGCTTGCTCACAGGAAGCAGCACGTGTATGAGCAGCCTCCACGAGCCGGAACCGTCGATTCGTGCGGCTTCAAAAATCTCGTCGGGTATGGAAATCATGTACTGCCTGAGCAGGAATATATAAAACGGCGCGAATATGCTCGGCAACACGACCGCCCATATGGTGTTCATCAGGTTCAGAGCGCGAAGCGTCAATACGTTTGGCACCATCGTGACCTGAAAGGGCAAAAGCATTAGCATTATCACCACGAAGAATATGGCGTCGCGCCCGAAAAAGCGAAACCTGCTCAGCGCGTAGGCCATCATAGGTATCACGAGCGCCTGACCCGCGATTATCATGGCCGTGTACATGGCGCTGTTGGCGTAAAGCCTCAACATCGCCCCGTCGGAAATCAAAACGTCGTAATACTGCCTGAGTGAGAACAATTTGGGCGCCAGCTTTATCTCCATCCACGCGCCCTCGGCGAAGCTTCCCCGCGTATCGAGAAACGCCTTTATCTCGCCCGGCTGACAAAACGAATATATAACGGTCATAGCCAGAGGGAGTATCACGATAATCGACAATAGCGCCAGAAGCGCCCTAATCGCCATGTTTTTCATTTTACACCTCCAAACGCCTTTGCAGGCGCTTTTGCGCGAGGAACAAGGCGGCGAATATCGCGAAGACTATTATGGCGAACGAGTAGGCGGCGGTTGTAACCAGCTGGTAATTGAGGCGCGAAAACATATTGTTCATATAGTTTTGCAGCGTATATAGCGACTCGTCGGGATAGGCGCCGCCTATGAAGTAGACCTCCTTGAATATCTTAAACGAGTTTATCCAGCACATAACGAGCACCAGAAACGCCCCCGGCACTATCATGGGCATGGTTACATGCCACGCCTGCTTTATAAACCCCGCGCCGTCGAGCTTCGCGTATTCGTACAAAGGCTCCGGAACCGTCTGCATGGCAGCCAGGAATATGACCACCGAGAAGCCGAGATTTTTCCATACGAAAAGAAGTATTACCGGCGTCCTCATAGCCGCCCCCGTAAGCCACGCCACGCGATCAAATCCAAGAGCCTCTACGACGCGGTTGACGTATCCGCCGTAGTCGAACAGTATCAAAAACGGAAGTATCACCGCGCTCGAGGGCATGAGATAGGGGATGAGCATTACGCTTCTGAATAGCCCTCCCCCTTTTTTCATGCGGTTGAGCGCGAACGCCAGCAGGAAGGATATCGCGAAGACCATGGGCGTACAGGCGCATGAGAAAAACATCGTGTTTTTAAGCCCCAGCAGAAACATCTGATTTTGCCACACGCTCAGGTAATTATTCATACCCACGAACGCGTTTTCAAAGCTGCCGTCGGTGAGGCTGTGGAAGACTCCGCCCGCGAAGGGGACTATGTAAAACGCGGTCAGTCCCGCCAATCCCGGCAGCAGAAATGGCAAAAACGCCAGCTTGCGCCCCTTCATTTTACATACCTTCCATAATCATCATTCTCATCTTCTGATCGACGCCGCTGATGAGCGCGTCGCAGTCAATGGCGCGATCCGCGTATTGCTGTATGAGTGTGTAATCGATAAGCGAGTTGTTTATATCGGCGCGTATATACTCGGCATACGAGCGGTAGAGCGCTATGCTGTCGGCGCTGACTATATACATACCGTTTTTCCTGTACTCGTCCAAATACTCCTCGTTGAGCTTTATTTCTTCGGCGATATACGCCTTTTCATCTTCCCCGGCGGTTTCGAGAGAGGCTTTGAGCGAGGCTATGTATTCCTCCCTGTCCGCGATTTCTTCCCCGGCGTAAGGGCTTATGACCGGCTCGTTGTTCCCCGGGAAGGCGTTTATAAGGAACGCGGAGTCGAGGTTATCCGCAACGCACTCCATAAATTCCATCGCCAGATCCACGTTCTTCGAGTAGGGATTTATAAATAACACCTGCATATAGGCCGGAATGAGCGCGGGTATGTCATCATCGAGCGCGAGCGGCATTGGTCTTGACCCCATCCAGTTATCGGCGGAAACATTTCCATAAGTGCCAAAGAGCACCTCGTCGTTTGACCAGCTGAACGAAAACTTCGTCTGTTCTTCGGGAACGCCGAGCGCCTCAAAATCGACCTCGTCGAGCGCCCTGAATATATCGCGCAGCGTTTCTGAATCAAATGAATTGCCGTCCGTTTCGTTCAGATACAGCATGTAATCCCTGATAATCCTGTCCGCGAACACCGCGCGCAGATTTGGTGCGGTAGCCGACGGATCGAACGCCGTCACGCCCTTGTCTTCCAGTATATCGGGCAGGCGGTTGAGCATCTCGAAAAATCCCTTCCACGTCGCGGGTATGTCGTCTTCTGTCAGTCCCGCCCGCTCAAACGCTTCCATCTCGCAAGTGTATACGGAGTTATATAAACTGAGCGGCAGGGCGTAGAGCTTGCCGTCCTTTACGACCGACGTCTTTATCTCGTCGTAAAGTCCCGAGGCTAAGCTCGAAAGCTTCTCTGACGACGACATATCCGCCATATACCCACGGTTGAAAAGCGATGTGTAATCGCCTGACGAAACGTCGCTATAGTATATATCTATATCGGACGATTGGCTCGTCATGGCGCTTATGATGTCGGGCATTCCGAAAAACCTGACTACCTCCACGTCCGCGTGATCTTGTCCAAATTGATATTCCGCCTTATCCACCGCTTCCTCGTTCCACTCGCAGATGGTCAGCCTTTGCGAGGGGCGGGCGTCGGGGTCGGTATTGTATTTTATCACCGACGAATAGCTGCTTATTATGATATATCCGTCGTCGGTCAATATGGGCTGCGAATAGCCGCTGTCGCCCTTCGCCGCGCAAATGGATACGGCGGTTTCTGGCTCAAACGCCGTCATCTTCCACAATTCGCCGTTTTGTATATAGTAAAGCGCGTCCTCGTCGGCGACGTATAAAGGCGAGGTCGGGAAGGAATAGTTCTCTACGGGAATTTCCAATAGCGTCCGCGTTTCGCCCGTTCGCGTATCGACAGCCGCGAAAATCGATTTGACGTCTGCTTCCTGATATTCGTACAGCGCCGCCAGCACATACCCGTCTTTATAAGCGCCCGCGGAGGACAGGTCATTGTTTTCGACGATTTCGCAATCGCCCGAGTCCATGTCAAATATCATTATCTGACTGCCGTTGTAGCCGTATGTGGTAAATATCAGCTGCCCGTCCTGTATAAACGGCATCTGCACGTTTCGCGAATACTCGTCTTCGCCGTAAGAGTCGATCATATCGTCCCAGTCGAGTTTTTCGCGGTCGCCTAAGCTTATCGTTTCTTCGTCAAATTCAAGTTCGTACAGGTAAGCGCCTTTGACCCGCGTCGCGGGTATTTCCTCGTCGTACTCGCTTCTTATGGCGACGGCGTATAGCCTTTCGCCTTCCGAAACGACCGCGTTTATGTCCATGGATTCGCCTTCGTCCAACTCGAAGGTACCCTCCGCCCAAGTATATGTTTTTCTTTCTCCCGAATCGGATACAGATTCAATCACGTCGCTATAATAAAACAAAAAGCACTCGCCGCCTGAATAAGCAACGCTACGCAAGTCCGAGCCGTACATCTCGTCCGCCATGTATATGGCCGTTCCCGCGGCAAGCGCCGCGAC
>JAUNBY010000139.1 GCA_030526935.1 Clostridia bacterium | reverse complement strand
AGGGCGGGCAGCCAGGTAAGTCCGGGGGATGCGTTTTTTATCGCCTCTATGAGTATTATTTTTGGCAGTTTATCGGGAGAGTGCTGTACGCAGCGGATTTTTTTCGGTTCCAGCCTCGCGTCCTGAAGATGGCGCGTCAATTCCATAAGCCGCGCGGCGGGGAAGACGAAGCATCCGCGACCGCGCTCGGGTAAAAGCGCCGACGCCGCCCGCGCCAGATCTTCGAGCGTCAAGCGGGTCAGATGCTTTGCCGCGCTGCCATCGCCGTCGAAGTAAGGCGGGTTGCATACGACGAGCGAAAACGCTCCGCGCCTTGACGCGGCATAGTCGCGCACGTCCATATTGCTTACGGTCATACGGTTTTCCAATCGATTAATCTCAACATTTTTGAGCGCTAGGCGCGCCATATATTCGTCTATCTCGACGGCTTCTATCAGGCAGCGTTCTTCCCGTGCCGCTATCATGAGGCTTATTGCCGCGCAACCAGCGCACAGGTCGGCGACCCTGTCGCCCCTGCGAACCCGCGCGAAGTCCGCGAGCAGGACTGAGTCCATGCCGAATCTGAAGCCGGTCGAAGGCTGAATGATCTTAAAGCCGTTTCTTCCCAGATCCTCAAGCGTTTCGCTCATGCGCGTCCCTTCCGGCAATATATGATAAACGGGCGAGTATATCGCCCGTTTATCATATATTGCAATCCTTATTTTATTCCCATATGCGCGCTCCAAAGAGGAAGCGCTCCTTATACCAGGTGGAGAACACCGTCACCAGAACCTTACCGGCGGATGAAGACGCGTGTATGAAACTGCGCTGTCCGTTGACCTTGCCTAGGTATATGGCGGCGTGGCCGATGGGTTTGTCGGACTGAGTGTCAAAATATACGAGGTCTCCGCGCTCGAGTAGCGTCGGATCGGTGATTTTGGTGTATTTCTTGGCGACGGCTCGTCCCTGCGCCGTGACCTCGGCGGGTATGGTTATGCCCATTTTGCGCACGACAAAGCGCGTGAAGTTCGAACAATCGAATGTCTTGGGCACGGAGCACGGGGAGGCATAAGCCTTACCGAGTTGCAAGTAAGCTTTTTCGATCATCTTTTCAATCGTAGCGCTCGACGAGGATTGCTGGGATTCGGCATAGGTGACGGCGGAGGATGAATATATGGCTTCGAGGGTGTCCGGGTCGGCGATACCGGTCGAGCTCAGTCCGTTCGCGGATTGGAACTTTGAGACCGCGGTCTTGACCGTAGCGTTATACTTAGCGTATGTAGCCGTCAGATATCCAAGCGCCTTAAGGCGCGCGGTCATCGTCGAGACTTCTTCCATGGTATCGCCCACCACGAGACCTTCGGCTTCGACGCGATCTATGGCGGAGGAGGAATTCATCTTCGCGCGAGTGGCGACGGTGGCTTTTCCGTGATTGGTCGTTCCGGAGACGTTGACGTCATTGGCGTTTTGGAACCTCTCCACGCTTTCCTTTACAGCCGCGTTGAACACGCCGTTGATCTTTCCGCTGTAGTAATAAAGCTCAGTCAGGCGCTCCTGTAAAAGAGTTACGGGAAGCCCGGTATCTCCCAGTTCGACCATCACCAGCGACTGCTCGGAGAGGTAATCGTCGTAGGATTTGGCGGAGCCGCTGTATAACAATGTAAGCATCACCGTATCGGCCACGCCGTCGGACTTGAGGGAATTGCCGGTCTCGAACAGCTTAACGGAGACAACGGTGTTGGCGTTATAGTATCCATTTATGCTTTTATCGTAATAATTCAGATTTTTGAGCGCCGTCTGAAGCCTTGTAACCCCGTCGCCGCGAGCGCCTTTTTTAAGTTGAGTTACCTGGACGCTCGACTGGTATTCGGCATAGGTTATAACGTCGGATCCGAAAAGAACGTCGCGCGTCGCCTTGTTTGCGCAACCGGTCTGCGAAAGGGAGTGAACCATTTGAAATGTCGTTACCGCCTGTTCAGTGGCGTCGTTATATTTCTCATTTACGGTGCCTGAGAAGTATCCCAGGGTCTTGAGGCGTTTCTTCGTCGCGGTTACTTCTTCGCCCGATTGACCCGGTTGGTGGATTACGTCGAGATAGCCTTCATAATCGATGGCGGTGGACAATTTTATCGCCTCGTATGTCGCCGAATCGACGATACCGGTGCATTCAAGGGAGCTTCCCGTCTGGAACTTTTCAACCGCTTTTTTCGTCTCACTGTCGTATGTGTAGGGGCTTGCGGGTTCGTCGTCCATATATCCAAGAGTATACAGGCGGCTTTGCACTACGCGAACTTCCGTTCCCGAGTCCCCCGGCTGACATATCGTTTCAGCCATTGCGAAGCCTGTAAACGATATTACTAGAATGTTGATTATTATCAACGCCGTTAAGCGCAATCGTTTCAAACGAACGCCCCCTCAATGCAACAAATTTAAAATCCGAAAATCGCCCGGCAAAACTTGCAATTGATTACCGCGCGATATATAATCATATAGGTATTATAATACATCGAGGACAAAATAGCAATACTTTCCTTGTAAATGAAATATAAAAGTATAGTCACTGAAATATTAATGCAAACACAGAAATAGTTTCGTAATAAATATATGTCACTCCTGATTGTTTGATGTAATAAACTTATGTCACAATTCAACTGTCAAAGTCTATGACAGTCTCGCTCTTGAAAATATCGTTCCATGAATTTCACATCTCAAAATGGCTCAAACCGGGCATAATAACAGGCGAGGTGAAATGACAAATTGCGCGGGAGAGTTATAAAAACGACGCTTCTATTGGCGGCGGGAGCGCTGGTCGCTTGGGGCGCGGGATTTTTCATACAGTCGTGGGCGTTGCTTGATCTGGACAGAATAACGGCACAGCCACTGAGCAGCGTCGTCTACAACCGCGACGGCGAAGCGGCTGAAATACTTTCGGGCTATCAGGACAGGACGCGCGTCGAGCTTGAAAACATTCCGGACTACGTTAAAAACGCGTTTCTTGCCGCCGAGGACGCGAGGTTTTATTCCCATCACGGCATAGACCTTTACCGCGTAGGCGGCGCGCTTTTGACAAATATCAGGTCAGGCGGCTATTCACAGGGCGCGAGCACCATTACACAGCAGCTCATAAAGCTTACGCACCTTTCAAGCGTTAAGACCATTGAGAGAAAGGCTCGAGAGGCGATATTGGCCGTTCGCCTCGAACTGACGCTCACGAAGGACGAAATACTGGAGGCCTATTTGAACACGGTATATTTTGGCTCGGGGGTATATGGCCTCGAAGCCGCCGCCAGGAAATTTCTGGGAGTGGAAGCGGGTAATCTTTCGCTTGAGCAGGGAGCGTTTCTGGCGGGGCTTATAAAGTCGCCAAGCGGCTATGACCCTTATACTCGTTACGACAAGGCTATGGCCCGGCGCGATATGATACTGTCGTCCATGGAGGAATACGGATATATAAACGCGCGGCAGCGCGACGAGGCCATGGCCGTGAAAGTTGAGATAATGCCAGAGGAAGAGCGTTCGTATGCCTTGTGGTATGCCGAAGCCGCCGCGGACGAGGCGGCGGATATACTCGCAATAAGCTATGACGAACTTCTGTCGGGGGGCTATGGCATATATACCGCGCTTGATGAGAATATGCAAAAAAGCGCTCAGGAGCTTTTCGACGACGACGCGAATTTCCCGTCCAACGCCTCGGACGGCACTCCCGTTCAGTCCGCGCTGGTATGCGTCGATGTAAATACGGGCGAGGTCGTGTCCGTTACAGGCGGAAGAAATCGCTCGGTGAGCCGGGGACTTAACCGCGCGATCGATATATCAAGGCAGCCCGGCTCGGCGTTTAAGCCCATATCGGTGTACGCCGCCGCCGTCGACGGATATTCCTATATGCCGACGAGTTTTATCGACGATACGAGGCGCGAATTCGAAGGGGGTTACAGCCCGAGTAACGTTTCGGGAAATTATTACGGCGAGGTGACGCTGAGGGAGGCACTGTCGCGCTCGCTCAATGTGGCGACGGTGGATCTGATAAGCCGCGTGGGTGTGGGTGCCGCCGTTGAATACGCCAAAAGAGCGGGCATAGACATGTCCGCGGAGGGCGAAAACCTGTCAATCGCGCTAGGTTCGCTTACGAAGGGCGTATCTCCCATCGACATGGCCGCCGCCTACGCTGCGCTCGCCAACGGCGGACAATCGGTCGAACCGCATTTTGTCAGGACAATTGTCAATTCAGAGGGGGAGGTTTTATATGAGTATACAAGGAGATACGCGCGCGTCATGTCCGCTTCGTCGGCGCGGCTTGTGACGGATATGCTCATCACCGCCGCTCAAACCGGTACCGCGCGAGCTTTGTCGGAACTGCCGTTTACGGCGGCGGGAAAAACCGGAACGGTAGGGGAGGGCGCGTCGGGGAACCGCGACGTCTGGAATGTCTCGTATACGCCGAAGCTGTCGGTATGCGTATGGATGGGCTTTGACGAGCCGGGAGCGGATAAGTGCATGCCCGATTCCGTCACAGGCTCCAGCCACCCTACGAGGCTCGCTGCCAAATATATGAAGGAAAACGCCGCGTCGTTTGACGGAGGGGAATTTGATACGCCCGATAACCTCATAACCGTTCCTATAGACACAAAAGCGCTCGAAGAAAGCCATAAGGCCATGCTCATAAGCGAATTTACCCCAAAGAGCCATACGCAAAACGAGCTGTTCTTTAGAACCAACGCCCCGACCGCGGTGTCAAACGCGTGGAAGGTTCCCTCTCAGGTTTTCGATCTCTACGTCGTTCGTGAGGGATCAAATGCCAATATAAGATTTACCGCCGTAGACGATTACGCCTTGTACCGTATATACCGGCACGGCGACGGGGGAGACGAACTGATTTTCGAAACGAGCGGAGAAGCCGGTCAGCAAATAAGCCTTGATTTGACAAATCACAGTTCGTCGGACGGATATTATGTGGCGCCCGTAGAAAAGACGCTTGCCCAGGAGGGCATAGAGCTTGCCGGAAAGCGCTCGAGCATCGTATACGAAGCAAAGACGCTCGACTGGGATGCGCAGACGTCGGGCGAGCGGGAGATAATCGAACAGTCGCCGCTGTTTGGATGATAATCAAAATGAAGCGGGGGAAGCGACGGTGGTTTTTTTAGCGGCGCGTTTTTGAGCGTGCGCGCCGTTCAAACGCTCGAATGGCGACAACGCGACGTCTGTCAAGATATTTTACTTGACAGGCGGTTCTTTTTGTGTATAATGGTTCATTGTGAAGGCGGCGGCTTTCGTTCAGGTTGCCCGTCCGCCCGAAAATCTGCTCTATACCCTCGTCGGAAGGTATGTTTGAAATGGACAAGCGATTCGAGATCGTGTGGCTTTACGATTTTTACGCGCCGCTCATAACCGAGCGCCGAAGGAAGCTTCTTCAAATGCATTTGGAGGACGACCTGTCGCTGGGCGAGATTTCGCAGATAACGGGAATAACGCGCCAGGGCGTTTACGACGCGATAAAGGCTGCGCAGGACAAGCTCGAACAGTGCGAGGAAAAGCTCGGTATGCTCAAGAGGTACAGGGCGATAACCGGGCAGGTGAATAAATGCAGGCAGATCTTGTCGCAAATACGCGTCGAGGGAGAAGACGGAGAAATGATGAAGCTCGCCATAAAAGAGCTTGAAAAGATAGAAAGCATAGAGAGATAGCGAGGTGTTATAAATGGCGTTTGAGGGATTGACCGATAAGCTGCAGCAGGCGTTTAAAAAGCTGTCGAGCAAGGGCAAGCTGTCGGAGCAGGACGTCAAAACCGCGATGCGCGAGGTTAGAATGGCGCTTTTGGAGGCCGACGTCAACTTCCTCGTCGTCAAGGACTTCGTAAAGCGCGTAACCGAACGCGCGGTGGGACAGGACATACTGTCAAGCCTTACGCCCGGACAACAGGTAATTAAGATAGTAAACGAGGAACTTACCCAGCTCATGGGCGGCCAGGGCGCCAAACTGACCTATTCGCCGCAGCCGCCTACCATATATATGCTGTGCGGCTTGCAGGGCGCGGGCAAGACGACCATGGCCGGAAAACTCGGCGGAATGATAAAGAAGCAGGGCAAAAAGCCCCTTCTCGTCGCCTGCGACGTATATCGCCCCGCCGCTATAAAGCAGCTTCAGGTCGTAGGCGAGGCCGTAGGCGTCGAAGTGTTCGAGCGCGGGCAGTCAAATCCCGTGGAAATCGCGAAGGAAGCCGTCGAATACGCGAAGTATTATCAGCGAGACCCCGTCATAATCGATACCGCGGGGCGACTTCATATAGACGAAAACCTCATGAAGGAGCTTCGAGACATAAAGGACAGGGTGTCGCCAAAGGAAATACTGCTCGTGGTTGACGCCATGACGGGCCAGGACGCCGTGAACGTGGCGCAGACATTCGAAAACAATTTGGGTCTCGACGGCGTCATACTCACAAAGCTCGACGGCGACACCAGAGGCGGCGCGGCCATATCCGTTAAGGCCGTCACCGGAAAACCCATAAAATTCAGCGGCACAGGCGAAAAGCTCACCGATATAGAGCCTTTCCATCCCGACAGGATGGCCGGGCGAATACTGGGAATGGGCGACGTTTTAAGCCTGATAGAAAAGGCGCAGGATACGCTCGACGAAAAGCAGGCGGGCGATTTGATGCGCAAGGTCAAAACCCAGTCCTTCACGCTCGAGGACTATATGCAGCAGCTCGAACAGCTTAAAAAGATGGGGTCCATGGCCGACGTTCTGAAGATGATACCGGGACTGAGCGGAAAAATCAAGGAAACCGATATAGACGAGGACAAGATAGCCAGAGAGCAGGCGAAAAACGTCGCCATAATCCGCTCTATGACGCGCATGGAAAGGCGCAATCCCGACGTATTGAACGCCAGCCGCAAGAGGAGGATCGCCGCCGGAAGCGGCACGACCGTTCAGCAGGTCAACCTGCTTCTCAAGCAGTTCGAACAGGCAAGCTCCATGATGAAGCAGATGATGGGCGGCAAGGGAAAGCGCCGGGGCAGAATGCCCTTTGGGCTGAGGTAGCCCGGTCTTAGCATCCGCAGCGCCATTTGGCGAGAGGATAGATTACGATTATATTTTCAGGAGGAAAAGTCACATGGTCAAGATTCGTCTTAAGAGAATGGGAATGAAGAAAGAACCCTTTTACCGCATCGTAGTAACCGACAGCCGCAATCCCCGCGACGGCCGCTTCATCGAGGAATTGGGCTATTACAATCCCGTAAGCGATCCGGTGCAGCTCAAGGTCGATCAGGAGCGCGCCAAATACTGGCTTGGCGTCGGCGCTCAACCGACCGATACCGTGCGCGCGCTTCTTAAAAAGAGCGAGGCAATGTAATTATCTATGGCTGAGAATATGGTCGAACTGGTCAGATACATAGCCCAGTCCCTGGTTGAGAATCCCGATAAGGTCGAGGTGCGCGAATCGGAAACCGCGCAAAGCGTAATTATAGAATTGCGCGTCGTTCAGGAGGACATGGGCAAGGTCATAGGCAAACAGGGGCGCATCGCCAAGGCCATACGCGCGGTGGTTAAGGCGGCCAGCCTTAAATACGACAAGCCGGTATTTGTGGAGATAATGTAATGCTTGACAGCTACCTTGTGATAGGCGAGATTTTAAAGCCCCAGGGAGTTCGCGGCGAGGTCAAGGCGCGGGCGATAACAAACGACGTCACGCGCTTCGCCGATATTAAATACGCCTTTCTCGAAAAGAATGGAGAATTCAACCGCGTAAGCGTTCGCTGCGTCCGCATCGACCCCGACGCGGTGTATTTGAAAATCGAAGGAATTGATGACCGCGATGCCGCCGAAGCTCT
>JAUNBY010000138.1 GCA_030526935.1 Clostridia bacterium | reverse complement strand
ATCCGCTGTCTCACACAATGAATCAGGGCATACTCGCCATTCGCATAAACGGAGAGCTGGCCAGTGAGCTTATGATAAACTGCCTCACCGCCGCCTGGGAAAACGTGCCCATACGCTTCGTAAGCGGAGATAAGGGCCTTTGCGACTGGATAAAGGGCGTCATACCCGACGTTAGAACGCTTGCCGTGAGCGAAGGCGTAGGAAACGGCTCCATATCCATTCAGCCCACGCTGGCCGTAAGGCGCATACGCGAACTGGTCGAGGAGTCGTTCAAAATCGACCGCGAGAAGATTATGTATCCGCTTCCCAGTTCGTTCGAGGTCGAGGGTGACTTCCGCCCGCATTACACCGCCAAGCGCGCGGGCTTCTATCCGGGCGCCGAACAGACGGGCCCGCGAAGTGTTCGCTACCGCGCCGACAAATATACCGACGTTCTGACATTTTTCAGTTTTACCTTGTAAATATGAGAAATATGTGTTATACTGGTACAGGACTGGTAAAACCCGCCCGGCTTGAAAAGGGCGATACGCTGGGGCTTATAGCCCCGTCCGGCGTGATCAGGGATATGGATGCGCTCGACGAGGCCGTCGCCTTCCTGGAAGGCATGGGCTATCGCGTTAAAACAGGCGAAAGCTGCCTGTCCAGGTACGGCTATCTGTCCGGAAGCGACGACGTGCGCGCGCGGGATGTGAATCGTATGTTTGCCGACGCGGAGGTAAAAGCCGTAATCTGTCTCAAGGGCGGTTACGGAACCCCCCGCATACTCGACAGGCTCGATTACGATGCTATATCCCGACACCCCAAGCTGTTTTCCGGTTATTCGGATATAACGGCTATGCATCTGGCGCTTTTCGCGAAGTGCGGTCTTTGTACGCTTCACGCCCCCATGCCGGCTTACGGCGTGGACGGCGAAAGCCTGAAATCGATCGCCGAGTGCCTGTCGGGGGCGACGGTGGGTAAGCCGCTTGTCAATATCGACGGTTCCCTGCCCGTGTGCGTAAATCCCGGCGAGGTCGAAGCGCCGCTTATCGGGGGCAATCTGTCGCTCATAGCCACCGTCGCGGGCAGCGAATACATGCCCGACGTATCCGGACGGCTGCTTTTCATAGAGGACGTGTCGGAGTATACCTACGCCATAGACAGGATGCTTACGAGGCTAAGGCTTCTCGGAGTATTCGAAAAATGCGCGGGCGTGATCTTCGGCTCCTTTGAAAAATGCGAAAGCGAGTATCCCGACAGGGCGCTTGGCATAGATCAGATAATCGCCGACGTCGTCGCGGGCTGTAAAAAGCCCATAATATCGTCGCTGCGGGCAGGCCATTGCAGGCCTTCCCTATGCTTAGGTCTGGGGATAAGGTATCATCTGGACGCGACAAGGGGCGAGTTGACTCCCCTCGAGTCCTTATTCCACGATTAACAAAAGTGTCCGGTTGGACAACCGCTGATTTTTAGGAGGTACTGGAAAATGTCAAAGCGAATAACGGCGTTGATATCGTGCGTGTTGATCGCGTGCCTGGCTTTCTCAGCCGTCGCGGAGCCTGTTCAGGCGCTGTACAGCACTCACGGCTCGTTCGCCGCGACGGTGTACGACATGGTGTACTCGGGCATAGACACCGGAAGCGAGTATAGCCTCTACAGCATCGATACCGCGGGTACGCTTCCCGCGGATATGACCGAGGTGACGAGCGCGGGAGCGATTGAAGAACTGCTCGAACACGACGGCATTCTCTATTTCATACAGTCCGACGGCGACAACCAGTCAATAATGACCATAGACGCCGAGGGGACGCTTTCGACGCTTTCGCAATTCGAGGTGGACGTAGAGATACACAATCTGTCGTGGTATGACGACGTTTTGTACGTCATAGCAAACAGCCGCCTTTACATAGTCGATCCTTATAACGGCGAGGCGATACTGCTTTGCGAGGAGCTTTTGGACGACTACGTGATAGTTGACGGCACCATATACTATATTTCTGCATCGGACACCTTCACCTATGAAAGAGTTGACCCCAACGACAGCGCTTCCACCATATCCCAAACCTCCGGCGCCATCTGGTCCATGTCCGACATAGGAACCAATCCCCAGCGCATCGTGGACAAGGGCGTGACGAGCCTTCGGGCGCACTCGGGCAACCTCTACTTTCACAATCTCGAAGATAATTACATAATGGGAACCGGCGACAATCTCTGGCTCGAAGGAAAGATTTACCGCTACAATATCGAGACCAGCCAGATGTCGTCTTGCAATATACCCTACGACTGGGACTACTACCCGACGGATTCTGGCCTTGTCGTATATTCGTCGCAGGACATTTCGATATATCCCCTCACCGGCGGCGACAGGACGAGCCTTATGAACCCTGAACTGAGCGCGACCATAGTGGCGTCGGGAGACACCGCTCTGGTATACGAATATGACTCCGCGAGGCTCAGTCGCTTGGCGCTGGACGGCTCGGGCACGACCGTTCTTTCGCAGGACGATATACTCGCCGCGCAAACCTCAGACTCGACCGGCGACGAAACGAGCACAAGAACCACTACGACAACCACTACATCCACCTCTTCGTCCACATCGGTAGTCGATCAGACCTACGACGACGAGACCAATACCGTTAGCCCCGGAAACAGCTCCACATACATATTCCCCAACTCGTCGATTCAAAGGCTCACGCGCGAACAGATTCAGATGGTCGATAAATCGCTTTGGGGTTATGCCAGAAACGAGATCTACGCCCGCCACGGCTATCAGTACACCAGCGGAAAATACGGCGAATACTTCAATTCCAAAACATGGTACACCCCCGGCGGCTTCTCGACTTCAAGCCTCAACTCCGTCGAATGGGCCAATATGGAGCTGTTCAAAGAGATGGAACGCGAGGAGGGGCTTATATCCGGCTCTTCGGTAAAAAGCTCGTCATCCTCGACGAAATCCGGAAAGAATAATTACTACATACTTAAGGAAGCCAGCTCGCGCAGGCTCACCAAGAAGTACCTTCGCAATAAACTCGGCTCAAAGAGCAGATACGCCCTCGCCCGCAACGAAATACTCGCGCGTCACGGATATGTGTTCAAGACAAAAAAATACCGAAATTACTTCAACAATCAGGCCTGGTATTCCCCCGGCGGATATTCGTCAAGCAAGGTAAGCTCCATCGAATGGTATAATATCGAACAATTGAAGGAACTCGAGGCGGGGGGATAACACCTTTTCGGGAGCGCAAAGCGCTCCCGAAAATTTTGGTGCTTGAGTCCGCGTCTTTTTCGCGCGACATAATGGCTTTAGCGCAACCTTCGAATTTCATTTGTCCGCAGGATAACGGCTTGCGGTCGTTCCCGACATCCACTGGTATGTAAAATGGCATCCGCGCCATAAATAATGCCGCGCTTAACAACAGGAGGGCGAACTTGGAATTTTACCAGTATCAGTATTTTCTCGCGGTTGCGGATACGCTGAGCTTTCGCGAAGCGGCCGATCGCCTCTTTATAACCCGTCAGGCAGTCGGAAAGGCCATTGCGATGTTTGAGGATGAATTGGGATATCCGTTGTTTAAGCGCGGCAAGACGGGCTTATCGCTTACGCCCGAAGGCGAGCGCTTTCAGGCGCGTATTCGTGCGCTTGTCAGCGATTATGAGCGAATCGCTTCCGATATGCGCACATGCAATCCGACCAACCGAATCAAAATCAACGTTGCTTACACCTTTACCCTTTTTTCTCTGTATGAGGTGGATTTTGATGATTTTCGCGACCGGTTCGAGGATACGGTGGATTTGCGCGTATTCGGGTGCCATGAATCGCAACGCGAGGAATTATTAAACACCGGCAAGGCCGACGTCGTGATCTCCAGCATGCCGATTCGCGCGCCGGCCTTTCAATCGCGGCTATTGCGCGAATATGGGCTGTGTATGATGATAAGCGATAAAAACCCTCTCGCAACCGCGCCGCAGATCAGCCGCGACGCGCTTTATGGCGAAACGTTTCTGGCCTATCAGAGCGGAACCGACGAGGCGCTTTACCTGCCTGATTTTGTGATCTTCGGACTGTACTCAACGCGCTATATCATCAGCGACGACCTGATATATCTGTTCAGGCGCGTTCAGCAAAACAGGGGCATCTTGATGGGCGTTCGCGAGAATCTGGAAGGCATGCTCAACGGCGTAGTCCTGCGCTCATATCCAGCAGCTGGAACGTGGAACCACTTTTTCACCTACGTGAAGAACGTTCACGACTCGCATCGCCGCTCGATCATCGAAATATTGCTTCAATCTCTCAACAGGCTATGATTGTTTGTGAATTATCTGGCAAAATATCGTTGCCCATGTGAAAGCAACTCTTGCTTTTCTTTTTCGGAGGAGAATGATATAATTATATCAAACAATAAAAAGCAGGAGGAAACAACATGGCGAACAAGATTTCCAGGCGCAGCTTTTTAAAAGGCGCGGCGGGCATTTCGGCAATGGGTCTTCTCGCGGGAACCGCGGCGATACCGGCGCTGGCCGAGAGCGAAAAGGATACGAACGCATATGTCAACATGCCCGAAGTATGGGATTATGAGGCGGACGTAATCGTAATCGGCACCGGTACATCGTGCTACGGCGCGATCAAGCTGGCGGACAGCGGATTGTCTGTAATCGCGCTGGACGCGTATGCGACGGCGGGAGGCACGACAGGCATATCAGGCGGCATGCAATGGCTGCCCAACACTCATTTTTCTCAGCTTTTTGGCGATGACCGCGAGAAGTCGCTTACCTACGTCAAGTTCATGCGCAAGACCGCGCCGATCACCGATGCGCAATGCGAGGCGTTTGTCGATACGGCAGGTCCCATGCTCGATTATATCACGCCGATACTCGAGTCTACCTCTGCCGGCGTCGTCGCAACGCAGACCGCGGGCTTTGGCGACTTTTATCCCGAGTGGGAAGGCGGACTGACAGAAGGACGTACCGTTGACTTCCGCATTCCGGGCAATGCTTTTGGCGCCGCCGACTGGCGCAAGGCATATCTCGAAGCGCAGGAGAAACTCGGAGTACAGTTCAGTCTAAAGACCAGGGCGAAGAAATTCGTCTATCGCATCGATACCAATGGCGTTCCGGAAGTTTTGGGCGTGATTGCGGAGAAAGACGGCGCTGACGTCGCGTTCAAGGCTCGCAAAGCAGTGCTTCTCAATACCGGCGGATTTGACTGGGACGAGGAACTGTGCAACACTTATCTCGCCACGCCGACTAAATACGCCTGCTCGCTCAATACCAATGACGGCGATGGCCTTCGCATGGCGATGGCCTTGGGTTCCAACCTGTGCAACATGACCGAGACCTTCGGTCACATGAGTTATGAAGTCAAAGCGGAAGAGCAGCGCGCCATGGGCGTTCCGGTAAATATCATGTATGAGCGTATGATGCCGCGTCAGATTATCGTCAACAGCAAAGGCCGTCGCTTTATTAACGAAGCGACAGATTACGACAGTTCCTGGCGCGCGATGGCGGGATACAAGACTTATGGCGATCACGATCTTGAAAACGTTCCGTGCTGGATCGTGCTCGACCGTAAGCATGTGGACGATTATGGCTTCAAGGTTTCCGCCTATATCGGCGACGTCGACGAGCGCGGCGTACCGCCTTATTTCATCGAGGGCGCAACGCTTCGCGAACTTGCCGAAAAGTGCGGAATCAACCCCGACGGACTCGAGGACGAGGTCGCGAAGTTTAACGGCTATTGCGAGAACCTCTATGATCCCGATTTCCATCGCGGAGAGACGCCCTATGGATGGCATTTCTTCAGCGACAGCTCCAAGCCCGAAGGCCCCGAGCGCAACCTTGGCCCGATCACCGAGCCTCCGTTCTATGCCGCGCGCCTCGCGCCTTCCATGCTCGGCACGTGCGGTGGCCCCAAGCTCGACGAGCACGCGCGCGTTATGCACATATCCGGCGCGAATGTGGCGAGGCTCTACGCTTGCGGAAATTGCTCCGGCTTTGGCGGCCCCGGTCCCTGCTATGGCGGCGCGGGCGGAACGATTGGCCCCGGCCTTGTAATGGGCTATTTGGCTGCCAACGACATTATTGACAATATAAAGGAAAACTGGGACGGAAGCGATGTGACCGGTACGGCGACGAAACTCGAAAGCCAGAACGTATCTTCCGCCGAAAGCGGACTGGATCCATATGGCGACAAGGGCTTTGGCACCGAAACCGCCGTGGCCGCTTCCTATAATCCCGGCACATATACCGCTTCGGCGCAGGGCATGGGTACGGTGACTGTTACCATGACATTCTCCGGCGACGCCATTACCGATGTGCGCATCGACGGCGCGGGAGAGACCGCCGGTATCGGCAGCGTGGCCATAGAAGAGCTGGCTGGTCAGATCATGCGCACGCAGAGCGTTCAGGTCGATACCATCAGCGCCGCGACCATCACCAGCAACGCCGTAATCCAGGCGGCGGCTGATTGCGTCAGACAGGCGACCAGATAAGAATAGCGTGACAAACGGACCGGATTGTGTCGTATCCGGTCTGTTTATTTTTTCGCGAGCGCGATGAAGTACCAGCCCCTTGAACCGACCCATGTTGATATACAGGCAAAATTCATAATGGAAGCGTTCGCGATATATGGCGCTAAAGAAATTCACAGGAGCCGCCCCACTTCGATTAACGTTGTGAGACAGCCCCTTAACTATGGCAATCCTTATATCTGTATTCTCTCTAAAAATCGCACCTGTCCTCGATATAGCGGCACAGTTCGTCGATGGGAACCAGTTCCTGCGTCATTGTGTCGCGGTAACGAACGGTGACTTTGTTATTCTCGAGGGTATCAAAGTCTATCGTCACGCAGAAGGGCGTTCCGGCCTCGTCGGCGCGGCGGTAGCGCTTGCCTATGGAGCCGGTCTCGTCGTACTCAACGCGCAGCTTCTTTGCGAGCATCTGATAGACTTCTTTCGCCTTATCTCCGAGCTTGTTCTTCTGAAGCGGAAGAACCGCCGCCTTGAAAGGCGCGAGCGCGGGGTGCAGGCGCATGACAACGCGGCTGTCTCCGCCGTCGAGTTCCTCCTCGTCGTAGGCGTCGCAAATGAAAGCGAGAAGCGCCCTCTCGACGCCGACCGACGGCTCGACGCAATAAGGTATATACTTTTCGTTCGTGGCGGGATCGAGGTATTCCATCGACTCGCCGGAGTGCTCCATGTGCTGCTTGAGGTCGTAATCCGTGCGATCGGCCACTCCCCACAATTCGCCCCAGCCGAAGGGGAATTTATACTCAAAGTCGGTGGTCGCCTTAGAATAGAAGGCCAGTTCCTCCGGGTCGTGGTCGCGAAGGCGAAGATTTTCCTCTTTCATGCCCAACGACAACAGCCAGTCGCGGCAGAATCCGCGCCAGTAATTAAACCATTCGAGATCCTCCCCGGGCTTGCAGAAGAATTCAAGTTCCATCTGCTCGAACTCGCGGGTTCTGAAGATGAAATTGCCCGGGGTTATCTCGTTTCTGAACGACTTGCCGATCTGACATATGCCGGCGGGCAGCTTTTTGCGGGTGGAGCGAATTGCGTTTTTGAAATTTACGAATATGCCCTGTGCGGTCTCCGGGCGGAGGTATATTTCGTTCACCGAGTCCTCGGTCACGCCCTGATGCGTCTTGAACATCATGTTGAACTGGCGGATGCCGGTAAAGTCATGCTTGCCGCATGTGGGGCATGGAATATTATTATCCTTTATATATTCCTCGAGCTTTTCGTTTGTCCAGCCGTCAGCCTGAACCGCGCCAGAGGTAAATTCCTCGATGAGCTTGTCCGCGCGAAACCTCGCCTTGCACGCTTTGCAGTCCATCAGCGG
>JAUNBY010000137.1:7057-7842 GCA_030526935.1 Clostridia bacterium | reverse complement strand
TTGGAAATAGTGCTTTTGAGGGATGTACTGGATTGAGGGCGGTGACGTTTAACGTGGGGATGTCGAGTATAGGTGAAAATGCTTTTCGCGGTTGCGAACGGCTTACTGCACTATATATACCAGATAGCGTGTCGTCTATCGGGAGCTATGCGTTCTACAACTGTAAAAAGCTCACGAATATAAACTATCCCATGGGTTGGACGGCTGCAGGTTCTTCCGGTAATATCTTTGCGGGAACGCCGCTTGATACGCTGGAGATTCCTGAAGGCATTACACAGATTCCGGCGTATGCCTTTGCGAACTGCACAAATTTAATCCACTTTACCCTTCCTCAAAGCCTTACAAACATTAATAATTACGCTTTCAGCGGTTGTACAGGGCTTACGGAGATGGTGATTTCTACAGCCGTAGAATCCATTGGAGACAGGGCGTTCAATGGTTGTACGAAACTTGCGAGCGTCACCCTTAACGACGGCCTTCAGAGTATTGGAGAAAATGTGTTCTATGGTTGTACAAAACTTACGGAGATGATAATTCCATCGTCTGTAGAATCCATTGGAACTGGTGCTTTCAATGGTTGTACTGAACTGGCGGGCGTCACACTTAACAACGGACTCAAAAGCATAGGGGAGAGCGCGTTTCGCAATTGTACGAAACTATCGAGCATGTACATACCCGACAGCGTGACGTCAATCGGATGCTATGCATTCATAAACTGCGAACAGCTTGCGGAGATGAACTATCCTGTAGGGTGGACTACGGTTACAGGGCTTACAAATAGTATT
>JAUNBY010000137.1:0-6957 GCA_030526935.1 Clostridia bacterium | reverse complement strand
TCCCCCCGGCTGTAGTATCCATTGGCAAAGGTGCGTTTGCAGATTGTACGAGACTGACAAGCGTGTATATACCCGACAGTGTGACGTCAATCGGACGCGATGCGTTTAGAAACTGTAAGCAGCTTGTGGAGATGAACTATCCTGTAGGGTGGACTACGGTTACAGGGCTTACAAATAGTATTTTATATAGAAGCTGCATCTTTAATGGAACATTACTGGAAACGCTAGAAATTCCAGAGGGCATTACACAGATTCCCGCGAATGCCTTTGACGGATGTACGAATTTCACTCATTTCGATTTGCCGCAGAGCCTGACGAGCATTCAAACGGAAACTTTCAGAGGCTGTTCGGGGCTTACCGAAATGATTATCCCCCCGGCTGTAGTATCCATTGGCAAAGGTGCGTTTGCAGATTGTACGAGACTAACGAGTGTTACCATGAACAATGGTCTTCAGAGCATTGAACGCGATGCGTTCAGAAACTGCCCCGCCCTTGGCAAAACGTACATCTATCCGAGCGTCACGAGCATCGGAAGCAACGCCTTTAGCGGGTGGGAGGATCTTGAAATTCACTGCGAATACGGCTCCGTCGCGCTGCAATACGCCATTGACAACTCGATTCCGTACTTCTACCTTTCGCTCACCGGGGCGTCCAGGCCGAGCGGCACGTTGTACAGTGGAGACACCTTCGCGTTATATGGGTATGTCCGCTCAAGCGAACCTATAATTTCGGTCACGGCGACTATATATAACGCGGACGGGAGCGACATTTTGCAGACTGTAACCGTCGCTCCCGGTATTACCGATTACAGCCTGTCGGGAACCGTGAACGCGAATATGCTGTTTGCGAATCTTCCGTTGGGCAATTATTGCTATTCGCTTGTAGCGACCGCGCGTGACGAGACGGAAATATTACAGAGCTGCATGTTTACAATAGCGCCGCCGCCGCTGCGCGTACACCTGTCGGGAATGACGCCGCTTGACGGCACAGTGGGCACGGACTATAGATTCACCGGCACTATCAGTTCAAACTATGCTATAACGAGCGTCAACGCAACTCTGACCCGAGTTGATACATCGGCGACGGTTGCGACATATTCAGCTTCGCCTGCTACGCTGACGGCAAGCCTTACCCCGATTAACGACAGCATTGACTTTTCAAAGTTGCCGCTGATAGGCGAATACGCGTTTGTTCTGAAGATTACGGCCAATGGGCAAGTGCGCACATTGTATTCCGGTAGCTTCATGATGGGAGACTATGACGGAGCAATCGACGATACCAAGTTCTCCGAAATAGTCGAATTTGCCAGTGATCCGAAAAATGTGAATCTGTTCGCCGAATACAACGACGAAATGACCTATCTGGGAAATATGGATGGTAGCGACATATTCCTCATGGCAGTGAACAGTTACAGCGAAGTCTTAAGGGCTGAGTTGCTAGGGCTGTTTACAGGGGAGGACACATCCAGATACAAGATCGATCTGTATAAGAAGGAAATAACGGATTTGATCGATGACCTTGACGAAAATATATCGTTAGTTACGGCGAATGATACATATCTGAAGGCCTCAAACTCTTTGAAAGATTATGGGAAAATAGTCTTCACAGAGGTCTTTGACGGCCAGAAGTATTTTATGACGGAATACCTGCAGGACATGTACGATACGATGAACGGCACTATAGAAGGTTATTCGACTTATCTCGACGGCGTAGACTGGATGTATATGTCCATTGAAACAATCACAGCCATGATGCAGAACTACGAGAACGGTTTAAAAGTAATAGCGGTCTATGCCGAGAATAATCCCGGGGATGCCGAGTTCGCCGTCGCACTGGACGAGTTGGCGAGCGAATATAGCTCCAAGATTAAAAAGGCATGGACGGCAGCTATAAAGAAGCTGGCTGATGATCTTATCGGCAAGGCGGTTGATGAAGCGATCAAAGCGTTCTTGGGTACGGTTTCATCGAAAGCGGGCGGGCTTTACTCAATCGTGACATTTGCGATTGACGTTTCCATGGAATTGTCCGGATATGGAGAAGTAGCAGAAAATCTGGAGACATTCATGATACAGTGCAATACCTATACCACCGCCAAAGCGGGGTACATGAAGGCATTTAACGAGGTGCTCGGCGGCGATACATCCACCCGGGCGCTGAACAAGCTTGAGATGAACTTCAGGCTTGCGCGCCAATCGGGTATGCGTATCTATGATACCATGGTCGAAATAGCCGGGCATTATACCGACGAGGGACAAAGGTTAGTCGGGAAATGGGGAGAGTTGAACCTGATGATTTATTCCACGCCGTTCGACAATTGAGCTATGCCGTCGGAAATAATCATAAATGGATCGATTTATTTCCGTTCCGGCTCCTGGATTTAATCCGGTTCCCATAATACCAAAGGCCCTTTCTCAAGACGCGAACGCCGCGCATGACAATCAGCGGCGTCGCGAGCGTTGAGAAAGGGCCGCCTGTCATTGGGTAATTTCCTCATTCATGGTAAGCAGCTCGCCATACACGGCGTGGCCGGTTTCGATAATTCGCCCATGACTTCCGTCGCCACCAGCCGTTTGAATTCCGTTTGCGTCTGACAATCAGCCATTTGTAATGAGCAATATACAAATATTACTTGACAAAGCGCGGATTCTGATGTTATACTGAATTATGCGGTGTAATTGGACTTTTGATATGTTTGATGTCGAAAGTATATTCGACTGCGGAAAAGGGAGGATCTTTCCATAGATCGTACATATTTTAGTCCCTCGAATAAAAGGCTGGAGTTCCGCTATACGCGGCGGGTGTCCGCGGGCGGTTGTGAATGGGTATTTCTAAACGCGGTACCGGCTGAAGATTCGGGTTATACGGCGGAAACGGAACGTGTGGCGAACAACTATTTCTAAATATAATGATTGCATGAATTCCTATTACTTCGCCAATATTCGCCTGTGCTCCGCACGGGTTTTGGCTTCGTTCGCGCCTTTTCAGGCGCCGCAGCCCTATACCGCGCAAGTGCGATTGGCTTTCCCGGCGGGCGAACCGCCCGCCGGGGAGGCGTGTATGCTTACGCACGCACACCTAGTGGTGTATCGTTTGGGCGAGGGTTTCCTCTACGCGTCGCCAAAGTCGCGCATGCCGGCTTTTTTGCGCGTTTCCCCCGATTACGCCGACCTCGAGGCCTGGACGCCGCCCTGCGCGGACGCCGGCAGGCAGGAGGAGGCGCTGATCGAACTGTTGCGAGCAGCGCTGGAATGCCGCGCGGCGCTGGAAGGCACGCTGTTTGTGCACGGCGCGTGCGTTGAGACGGGCGGAAAGGCGCTCGTGTTTACCGGAGATTCCGGCAGGGGCAAGTCCACCCGCGCGGCCGCCTGGGTCGCGGGATGCGATGCGAGCTGGCTTAGCGGCGATCGCCCGGCGCTTCGGATAACCTCGCGCGGCGCGATCGTCTGCGGCGTTCCATGGGACGGCAAGGAGCAGGTTTTTCGCCAGGCGGAGTTTCCCCTGCGGGCGATTATGGAAGTGCGCCGGGCAGACTTCACCCGGCTTCGCCGCCTCTCCCCCGCGCAGGCGCGCGCTATGCTGGCGCGCCAGTGTTTCCTGCCCATGTGGGACGCGCGCGTGGCCACGAGGGCGTTCGCGCTGCTCTTGCGCGCCTCGGCCGAGTTGACGGTCTACCGCCTTTTCTGCGGGCCGGGCGAGGAGGACGCACGGGCGGTTCGCGAGATTTTAAACCGTTTTCCCGAAAATATTTTTAAGGAGGCCACGGATATGAAAATCAAAGACGGCTTTGTTCTGCGTGACGTAGTGGGCGAGCAAATCGTGATGCCCGCGGGCGAAAACATCTCCCGCTTCGATGGCGCGCTGCTGCTCAACGAGGTCTCCGCCTACATATGGGAGCGCCTGCAGGCTCCGATTTCGAGGGAGGATCTTCTGGAAATGGTTCTTTCGGAATTCGACGTCGAGCGCGCGGTGGCCGAGAGAGACCTCGACGCTATGCTTGACAAACTGCGCGCGCTCAACGTGCTGGAGGAGTAGACTATAGCGCATGAGTGAACCCAGAAAACGACGGCTCCCGCAGGACCGCGAGACATGGAGCAGGGATTTGCGCTGGCTGTGTGAAATCACACGGCCTTTTTTGGCTTCCATTTTATCGCTTTTGCTTTTCGACGTGTTGATGGCGCTGGCTGGCGTGGGGACGACGCTAATCAACAAGCGCCTGATCGACGGCGCCACGGGCGGCGGATTTTCGGTCGCTAACATGATTCCCATGGCGGCGCTGACGCTGGTTTCGCTGGCGGCGGGCGGCGGCGTAAGCGTTTTGACGATCAGTATAAACGAGCGATTTTCCTTCGGACTGCGCTCGCGGCTGTTTCAGCGCGTGCTCCAAAGCCGCTGGGAGCGCATCGGCAGGATGCACACGGGAGATGTGAACACGCGGCTGACCGCGGACGCGGACGCCGTGACGAGCGGCGTGATCTCCACGCTGCCCACCTGCTGCTATATGGCGTTCCGGCTGGCGATGGCCTTTTTTGTACTATACGGCTTCGACCGAATGCTCGCGCTGGCGACGCTTCTGGCGACGCCCGCGGGAATCATAGCCAGCCTGCTGTTGAGCAAAAAGCTGAGCCGCTATCAGGCGGAACTTAAGAAAAACGAGGCGCTCGCGCGCGGGTTTATGCAGGAGAGCGTGTCGAACATTACGCTTTACAAGACCTTTGAGCGCGAGCCGGCGGCCCGGGCGCGCCTGCGTGAAATCTGGGAAGCGCGCCAGCCGCTGGTGCGCGGGCGATGTTTATGGACGGTGCTTTCGCGCTTTTTGATGAACCTCGTCTTTTCCGGAGGCTATCTGTTTGCCCTGGGTTGGGGACTTTACCGCCTGTCGCTGGGCGAAATCACCTATGGCACACTCAGCGTGTTTTTCTCGCTCGTTTCGCAGATACAAAACCCGCTGGCCATACTTTCCTCGCTGATTCCGCAGCTCGCCAACATCTTCGCGTCCACGGACCGGCTGTTGGAAATCGACCGGCTTTCCCCGGAGGAAGCGGAAGTGCCCGTCGAGCTGCGCGGCGATGTGGGCCTGCGGCTGGAGGGCGTATGTTTCCGTTACGAAAACGAGGACGTGCTCTCAAGCGCCAACCTGGACGTGCGCCCCGGCGAAATCGTGGGCGTCGTCGGGGAGAGCGGCATCGGCAAGACCACGCTTGCGCGGCTTGCGCTGGCGCTGATCCGGCCGCAAAAGGGCGAGGTGTTTTTTTACGACCGCGAAGGGCGCGCCGAGCGCGCCTCTGCCGCGTCGCGGCGGCTTATATCCTACGTGCCGCAGGGCAATACGCTTTTATCGGGCACGCTGCGCGAAAACCTTCGCATGGGCAGGCCGGACGCGGACGAGGCGGAAATGCGCGCCGCGCTTGAAATAAGCCAGGCGCAGTTCGTGTTCTCGCTGCCCCAGGGACTGGACACGGAAATTTCCGAGCGCGCGGGTACGCTTTCGGAGGGGCAGGCTCAGCGCATAGCCATCGCGCGCGCGCTGTTGCGCGAAACGCCGGTGATGATCCTCGACGAGGTCACCTCCGCGCTGGATCTGCACACCGAGCGCCGTATTATCGAGAGCCTGAAGGCGCAGACGCGCAACGTCACCTGCCTTGTCATCACCCACCGACGATCGCTGCTCGCCATGTGCGACCGCTGCGTTAGCCTGTGCGACGGCGCGATTTTCGACTGCGACGATTTGGAGGACGAGGCATGACTGATATTCACTGTCATATTCTCCCCTGCGTGGACGACGGCGCGCGCGATTCGGACATGACCCTTCGCATGCTCGACGCGGCCGCGCGCGGCGGTGTGCGCGTGCTCTTTGCCACGCCCCACCTTATGCGCGCCAATCAGAACATCGCGGGAATACAAAGGCGCTTCGAATTGATGCTGCCCCTTGCGCGCGAGCGCGGCATAGAGTTGCGCCTGGGGTTTGAGATACACTATATGGCGCTTCCGGACGCGCGCGACCTCTCCGCCTTTTGCATGGGGGATACGAACGCGCTGCTCGTGGAATTGCCTTTCTCCGCTCCCTTTCCCAACTGGCTTTCCTATCTTGAGCGCCTTTCCAAACGCTATCGCCTGATTATCGCGCATCCGGAGCGCTATACCTATATTCAGAAGGATCGCGCGCTGGCCGGGGCGTTGCGGCAAATCGGCTGCGAGCTGCAACTGAGCGCGAACGCGTTTTTACTGTCCCCGCTGCACCCCGCGCGCCGCGCCGCGCAGGCCATTCTGTCGGCAAATAAGGCAAACTACATCGCCACGGACGCGCATACGGACGCCGAATACCCCAGGCTATTGCGCGCGGTCATCGACCACCGCCACATGTGTGATCCGGGGCGCCTTCTGACGTAGCGGCGCGCAAGGATCGTCAACTGGCATTCCGCCCGAAAAACGGGGTTGAGTTGGAAAGTCATGCTCCCCGCATCTTCCGCTGAACCGTACATACTTTACTCAGGTAGTATATGGGATCGACCAGGCGCGGTCGATCCCTATTTTTTTTACAGCTATGCGCTGGATTCTTGAATTTCATACGAGTGTGCTTGATAGTTCGAGACGGGGATGGTATCTCGACTTTCCACCAAAATGTCGGAATCACATCTGTGGTCACCTAAACAGCGGCATCAACCGCGAGCTTTTCGAGATAAGCAGGATGACTTTCAATGTCAAAGTCATCCAATGCGCCGGGCATATCATACCATTTCACCATACTAAGGCCCTCCCCATATCTGTAATGTCTCTTAATACGGGGAGAATCAAGCTTTCTCCAGCTTGCAATTATTTGCCAAAATAACCTTCAGATATTTTGGCGGAACGTGTTTAGTCAACCACACGCCATTCCTCGAGCAGTAGAACAAATATCCGTCCTTAAACATCTGACCACTCATTACTGTAAATACGACCGGTGTTCCATGCCGTGCCCCA
>JAUNBY010000136.1 GCA_030526935.1 Clostridia bacterium | reverse complement strand
TACCGTAACTCTCAGCTCTTCCTTAAAAGGGTGCAATTGAAAATTCAATCGGGGTACAATAACTATCATTATTCGTCAAGACATTTTGTGATTGACACCGGGCGAAAAATGGCTTATATTGAAGTGTGTTGACACTATCCGAAACGTCTGGATACGGTGAGATTAGACGCATGATGGAAGCGAGCATCGCTCAGTCCCGCATGCTTCGCGGAAGGACGATTATTATGATGACGGTGGATAAGAATCTGATAAGCATGGAGAAGGTAGCCGACAGCGGCCAATGCTTCAGGATGAGCGTTATAAACGGTGGAATAGAGCTTTTCGCCTACGGCAGAAGGCTTTTCATAAGTCGCAACGACGAGGGAGATTACGCTCTCGACTGTCCGCAAGGCGACTTTGACGGCGTGTGGAAGGACTATTTCGACCTTGACGGCGACTACGCGGCTTATGAAAACAGCGTTCCGGCGGAGGATGAATTTATGTTGGCCGCCGTAAGCTACGGCAAGGGCATCAGGATACTTCGACAGGAACCTTGGGAGATGCTTATATCATTTATAATCTCTCAACGCAAGAATATACCGGCAATACGCTCCTGCATCGCCAAACTGTGCGAAAGGTTCGGGGAGAAAATCGAAGGCGGATACGCGTTTCCGACGCCCGCTTCGCTGGCGCGGCTCGACGAGGCCGCTCTCGCGGAATGCTCGCTGGGATACAGAACCGGCTATATACTCTCGGCAGCCCGCATGGTCGATTCGGGTGATTTGGACCTCGATAGCCTGTACAGCGTCGATTATGCCGATATGCTCGCCCGGTTGATGGCCGTTCCCGGAGTGGGGCCTAAGGTCGCCAGATGCGTGATGCTGTTCGGATATCACCGCCTCGAGGCCTTCCCGCGCGACGTGTGGATAAACCGCGTCGTAGACACGCATTACGCGGGAAACTTCCCCGAACAGCTTTATCCCGGATTCGCGGGGGTAATGCAGCAGTACGCGTTCTACTACGCGAGGAGCTTTAAAATTTGACGTTTGTGATAAATATTATAATCATAATAGACAAATATTTAGGCCAATAATTGTCACTCTCAATTTATAGAAAAAGTATTTACAAAAGAGACGGCTTGTGCTATACTCATCTTGAACTTGGATTTAGAACTTTATGCTTTTAGCGTAACCGATTACACAACGCCTTGACGTCGATCTGTTTTCCTCGCAAAGCGAGGCAAGAAAATAAAGGGAGGAAACCTTATCATGAAAAAAATCCTTGCGATAGTTCTGGCTTTGACCCTGCTCGCGGCAGCTCCATTGGCCATGGCGGACGACTTTAATCCAGCCGACTATTCTGTCGCCATCTGCATGGACAGCATGAACCACCCCGTTCACCGCATCGTGCAGCTCGGATTCCTTCAGGCAGCTGAAGCCCTTGGATATACCAACGCCAAGGTCATAGGCACAGAGGGCGGAGACTCCTCCGAAGCGTTCGCGGCGGCTCAGGCGTTCGCGGCTGAAGGCGGCAACGGACTTCTTCTTTGGGCCGGCGACTCCAGCTCCTATGAGACCATAGCCTCCGTCGCCTATGACGGCGTCATAGTCGGCATACCGCACTTCAGCCACGTCCAGGAAGACGGCTCGCTTCCCGAAGGCTTAGTCTTCAACATGGCCTGCGACCCGGTTCTCTATGGACAGCAGGCCGCAGAACTTATGGCCGCCACCCTCGAAGGCAAGGCCGGCAGCGTAGCCATCACCCAGAACACCAAGAACGTCACCGAGAACGCCGGAAGCGAATCCTTCCGCGCGACATGGGCGAAGCTCGCCGAGACCATGGATCTCGACGAAATAAAGCTTCTTGAGACCGAACTCGAAGGCGGCGTGGTCGACAGCGCCACCGCCATCAACCTCGCCATCATTCAGGCCAACCCCGACATCATCGGCGCTTTCGGCCTCACCGGCAACTCCCCCATCACCTGGGCCGACGCCGCCACCAAGGCCGGCAAGGCTGACGGCGAAATCGCCATCATCGGCATGGACGCCACAGAGGGCAACCTCGACTACCTCGAAGCCGGAAAAGTCCTGGCCATAGTCGCCCAGCCGCTGTACGCCGAGGCGTATAAGACCATGGAATACCTCGACATCATATTCCGCGGCGGCGAAGTACCGCTGTGGACCGACCTCGTAGCCCCCGTCGTGACCATGGACGGCGAAGGCGAGAACGGCATTGCCTACCATCGCGACATAGCCGCGCAGGTCGCCACCTTCTTCCAATAATACCTGTAATACGGCGAAACTCATAACGGTCGCAGAACGGCGTTAGCGGATGAAAAGGGTATAGTTCAATAAAACGGGGGCTTGCCTTGCCTTAGGCAAGCCCCCTGTGAATGAAACGCGCATAGAAAGCAAGGTGACAAAATGGAATATGTGCTCGAGGCTGTCAATATAACGAAGAAATTTCCCGGAGTTCTCGCGAACGACAACGTGTGTCTGAACGTGCGTCCCGGCGAGGTTTTGGGATTGATAGGCGAAAACGGCGCGGGTAAATCGACGCTTCTGAAGGTGCTCAACGGCATATATCCACATGGCACGTATACGGGCGAGATAAAGCTGTCCGGCGAGACCATAAAGCCCACAAGCCCCTACGACGCCATGAAGCTGGGCATAGGCTATGTCCCGCAGGAAATAAACGTGCTCAAGTTCTTCTCGGTCGCCGAAAACATATATATGTCTGATCTGCGGCTGGATAAGGTGAGGGCCGAAAAGGGACTTAAAACTAAGGAAAAAACGCCGTTCGTCAATTTCAGGCATATGTACGATGCGGCGAGCGAGCTTCTGACGAAAAACGGCATAGACCTCGACCCGAGAGCCGACGTCAGAAAGCTCTCGATAGGCCAGCAGCAGATGCTCATGATAGCGAGGGCGCTGGCTACCGACCCCAAGGTTTTGATACTCGACGAACCTACGACTTCGCTTTCAAATTCGGACGTGGCGCATCTTTTCCGCGTAGTCAGGCAGTTGAAGGCAAAGGGCGCGTCGATAGTATTCGTGACTCATAAGCTCGCGGAAATACTCGAATTGACCGACAGGGTGACTATACTTCGCGACGGCAAGAATATCTCGACCTTCGAGCGAAGCGGCTATGATACGCAGCTAATAATTCACGACATGATAGGCCGCGATTTGAGCAATATGTATGACAAGAAAAAGGCCGATATAAGCCGCGAGGTATTGCGGGTTGAAAATCTCACGGTCGATCACCCCTATGTCGCCAACCGCCATCTGATTGAAAACGTGTCCTTCACCGTAAGGGAGGGAGAGATTCTCGGCATGGCCGGACTGGTGGGCGCCGGGCGCAGCGAGGTGTGCATGGCGCTTTACGGAATGCTTCCGGTAAAGTCCGGCAAAATCTTCATAGACGGCAAGGAGGTTTCAATACCCTCTACTCAGGCGGCCGTCGATCACGCAATAGGAATGGTGAGCGAGGACAGAAAGAAATATGGCCTCAACTTCGTATGGGACATCAAAAACAACATCGCCATATCAAACCTCGCCGCGATTTCCAACGGCCCCGTCGTCATGGCCGGACGCATAGCCAGGCGCGTTAAGGAGTATTTCGATAAGCTCAGGATTAAAGCGCCGTCTATGGCTACAAAGGTCTTGACGCTCTCGGGCGGCAATCAGCAAAAGGTCGTCATAGCCCGCTCGCTCAACGCCAAGCCCAAGATAATGATTCTGGACGAGCCGACAAAGGGCATTGACGTAGGCAGTAAAAATGAAATATACGGCCTGATAAGCGATATGGCTGTTGACGGCGTTGCGATAATTATGATTTCCTCGGAGCTTCCGGAGCTTATGGGCATGTCGGACAGGTTCATCGTGATGGCGGAGGGTCGCGTCGTGGGCGAGCTTTCCCGCGATGAAGCCAGCGACGCCAAAATCATGGAACTTGCCGTGACGACGTTTAAAACTATAGCGTGATGGAAAGGAGCAGGGGCGTGGAAAGAAAACTACGTAATAACAGGCTGGGAATGCGCGTGCTCCTTACGCCTGAGATCGGCGTTTTGATACCGATAGTGATACTTTGCGTAATCACGTCTTCCCTCAACAAGAATTTTTTTACCTGGAGATACTTCTCATCTATACTCACAGGCTCCATATTCATTGGAGCGGCGGCGCTCGGACAGGGCTTTATCATCATGTCGGGAGAGATAGATCTGTCGCTTGGAATGAGCGGATGTTTCGCCGGGGTCATGTTCGGCGTAGCGTGTCAGAATTGGGGATTCTCTCTTGTGCCATGCATTATAGTAGGTTTGCTTGCGGGCGGGCTAGTGGGCTTCGTAAACGGATTCTGCGTGACTAAATTGGGGCTTAGCTCGTGGATAACGACGCTTGCCACGCAGTACATCTGCCAGGGACTGGCGGTCACCATAACGCAGGGCGTTCCCATATCCGTAAGCTCCCTTGGCACCTCCGGCTTTACCCGGGCGCGTCCTTTGGGGCTTAACTGGCTTTTCTTCATATTCATAGCGCTCATAGTCCTGACGGACTTTATTATCCGCAGAACCAAGTTTGGCTATAAGCTTCGAGCCGTCGGCGGCAACAGGGATGCGGCTTTGATGGCGGGAATAAACGTCACCCGCATAAAGTGGGCGGTGTTCGTCATATCCGGAATGCTGGCCGCGACGGGCGGTATGTTCGACGTGTTGTCAAACGCCACCGCCAATTCCGCCTTCGGAACGGGAAGGGAATTCAGAACCATAATCTGCTGCGCCATAGGCGGCATATCCATGTCGGGCGGCGCGGGTTCCATGTACGGGGTCGGCCTGGGCGTGCTGCTTTTCCACGTTTTGTGGTACGCGCTTCGCATACTGAATCTTGATACGAATTTGCAGCTGGTTTTGATAGGCGCGGTGCTGGTTATGGCGGTCATACTCGACATACAGCGCAAGCGCATCGAAAACCGGCGCATAACGCTATAAAGGAGGGCGCTTGGGATGAGTGAGCAAATCATCAAAAAGGACGTAAACGGGCTTAAGCGTCTGGCGCGTTCCGACGAGTTTACGGTGCTTATACCGCTGCTCGCAATAATGGCGATAACGACGGTTTTCCGCCCCGACTTTTTATCGCTGAGCAATTTCACGGCGATGTTTACGCAGATACCGTTTATCGCCATAACCGCGCTTGGCTCGTCGTTTACGCTCATGACGGGCAACGTCGATATTTCGACCGGGCGCGTCGCGGGATTCGGCGGTATCATAACCGCGGCCTTGATACTTGATTTTGGTTGGAGCACCGTTCCGGCGGTATTGGTGGCGCTTCTGTGCTGTGTGCTGGTCGGGCTTTTCAACGGAACGCTCGTCGTTCACTTCGGGGTTCCCGATTTCGTGGCGACCATGGGTTCACTGTATATGGTCGGAGGCGCGAGATACCTGTTTATAAAGGGGTATCAGCTCAATATCGACTCGTCGCCCTTCGTGGCAATCGCAAAGACCAGGTATCTGGGAATGCAGCCGCATTTCTGGATAATGGTCGCCATATACGTCATAGCGTTCATAGTAATTAAAAAGACCGTATGGGGAAGGCGGCTTCTCGCCACAGGCGACAACCGCGAGGTGGCGACTATAGCGGGCATCAACGTGACGAAAATACGCATGATAGCCTACATGCTCTCGGCGCTGTTGTCGGGCGTAGCGGGTGTGCTTTTCACGATGGAGCTTGGCTACGGACTTCCCGAGACGGGCGACGGTTGGGAATTCAGGGCCATAGCGGGATGCGTCGTCGGAGGCGTTTCGCTCTCGGGCGGCAAAGGTTCGCCCCTTGGAATACTGATAGGCATAACGCTCGTGTTCGTGGCGGAAAACGCCATAATATTCCTGGGTCTTCCCACCACCATGCGCGTCGCGGTTCAGGGAGCGCTGATGGCGGGCGCGGTGCTGTTCGATATAATGAAGCAAAAGCGCAAGATACCGGCTTAATAACAGATTTGGAGGCATATATATGCGCGTGGATTTAAAGGATAAAGTAGTAATCGTCACCGGAGGCGGCGGCGCCATAGGAAGCGCCATGGCGCGTCAGTTCGCGCAGAACGGCGCGAAGGTCGTCGTAGCCGGAAGGACGCTCAAGACACTCGAAGCCGTAGCAAATGAGATAAAGGCTAAGGGACAGGCTTGCGAACCGGTCGTCACCGACGTTTCCGACAGGCAAAGCGCCTGCGATATGGTCGATAAGACCGTCGAGCTGTTTGGCAGGCTCGATTGCCTTGTCAACAACGCCGGAATAAACGGCGGCCCGGAGTACAGAAAACCCATACACGAGTACGACGACGATTTGTGGCAGCGTATCATTAACATCGACCTCAACGGCGTCTACTACTGCTCAAAGCCCGCGATAAGGCAGATGATTTCTCAAAAAAGCGGAGGTTCCATAATCAACATAGGCTCCATAGTTGGACTTACCCCGCTGAGGCTTCAATGCGCGTTTACCGCCGCGAAAGCCGGAGTTTTCAACCTCACTAAGGCCATGGCTCTGGAATTGGCTCCGGAAAACATAAGGGTCAACGGAATAGCCCCCGGCTCCATACTTTTTGAGGGAACGAAAGCGCTTTTCTACTCCGATCCCGAAAAGGCTAAGGCGCTCACCTCGCATATACCGCAGGGGCATCCCGGAGAGCCGGACGACATAGCGGCGATGACATGCTTCCTGGCGTCCGAGGACGCGAAATATATGACGGGATCCATCGTCACGATAGACGGCGGTTGGATATGCGGATACACCAGAGATTTCTAGAGCGTGTTGACACACTCTAACCGGAAAAGAGGAAAATTATGAAAGTATTGTTAGCTAACGCGCCGGGAGACCTTCGCCTGGTGGATATGCCAATGCCCGAAGTAGGCCCCCGGGACGTGCTTTGCAAGGTATGCCATACCGGAATATGCGCGACCGACGCGGCGATTGCCGCGGGAACGCTTACGCTTGGCGACGGAATGAACCCCATATACCCGGTGAGATTGGGCCACGAATGGTCGGGCGTCGTCGTCGAGACGGGAAAGGAAACGCGGCGGCTCAAGGCGGGCGACAGGGTCATAAGCGACACGGGCTATTCCTGCGGCGAATGCGAGCAGTGCCTTAAGGGAGAATACCAGAATTGCGAGTTCGGCCGCCCCATAGGTACTATAAACCAGTGCTGGCCGGGCGCCTTTTCGGAATACATGCTCATGCCCGAAAGACTTACCTTCAAAGTCGCCGATAACGTTCCGCTCGACGAAGCCGCCGTTATAGAGCCGGCGTCTATCGGGCTTTACGGGCTTTTGCGGGCGGGCATAGCGCCGGATCTCAACCTCCTCGTAATAGGCACCGGCCCCATAGGGCTTGGCGGTATGGCTTGCGCGAGAGCCATGGGTATAGGCAGGATAATGCTCGCCGGGCGCAAGGATAAAAAGCTCGAAATAGGAAGACAACTAGGCGCGGATACACTGATAGATCTCAAAAAGGAAGACCTAGTTGAATCGGTCATGAAATATACCGGCGGCAGAGGCGCGGACATAGTGCTCGACAGCACGGGAGCCCCCGAACTGTTCAACGACGTGATGCTTACCGTGCGCAGTTCCGGAAAGCTCGTCATCCCCGGCTTCTACGAGCAGGAGCTCAATCACGTAAAGCTCGACCGGATAATCGTAAGAAACATAACGCTTATAGGCGCGGCGGGTACTCCTAACATCGGAAGAAAGATACTCTCGCTTCTCGAAAACGGCAGAATGTCGCTCAAGCCGATAATAACCGACCGCTTTCCCTTCTCCAAAGTCGTGGAGGCGTTTGCCGCCGTAAAGGAGCGAAACGACAGCCGGGTCAAGATACTCGTCGATTT
>JAUNBY010000135.1:1380-7877 GCA_030526935.1 Clostridia bacterium | reverse complement strand
ATGAAGCTCACTACCCGACAAGCAGAACCTCATCCGGCGCCTGCGGGCGCCACCTGGCGCTACGCGCGGTCTGCGCCCCCCAGAGGGGAAGGCAAAGCTAAGCGCTGCGCATCAGACAAGTTATAGTCTCGCAAAACGAGGATGAATAGTAACTGACAATTAGAATAACAATGCGTTGCGCATCGTCAACCCTTGACATTTCATGAGTTTGGTATATAATGAGTACATCAGCACATTAGCAAATTAGCGTGGTAATGTGCCGCAGCAAATTCTAATCGGCCACGAATATACTGAAAGGGGATCAATGAAATGAAATTTAAACCCTGGTTCGCCGTCATCCTCACCCTGACGCTGTTGTTGGAGGTAATCGGCGCTTCGGCCTGCACGACTATCTATGTGGGCGGCAATCTCACGCAAGAGGGCACTCCCTTTGTCGCCCGCACCGAAGACTACGGCTCGGATATGAACAAAATGTGGTTTATCAGCGAGGCGGGCGCTTACAAAGCGGGCGAGCAATGGATTGGATGCCCGGCGTATGGCGCGTTCGAGTGGACGTTTACCCATGATACCTATCGCTTTACCTATTTTACAAACGATATTTTCAACGGCGCCTGCCCCGAGTGCGGCGTGGAGAATCCCACACACTGGTCCTACACGGAGTTCGGCACCAATGAAAAGGGCGTTTCGGTCTCCGCGACGGAGACAATCTCCGGCAACGAGCAGGTAAAGGAGATTGATCCCAACGTAACCGAAAAGGTCGATGGAATAGTCGGCATCGAGGAGACGGATATTCCAACCATCCTTCTGGCGGAGGCTGATTCCGCCCGCGCGGGCGTCGAGCTGCTTGCCGACATCTACGACAACTACGGGGCTTATTATGATTCAGGCCTCTTCATTTGCGATCAGAACGAAGTCTGGTATATAGAAAATTGCTCCGGCACACAGTACATCGCGCTGAAGCTCAACGACGACATGATTTTCCTGGAGCCTAATCTGTCGGTGATCGGCGCTATCGATCTGGACGACAGCGACAATGTAATCGCTTCCGAGCGCCTTATCGCCGTGGCCGAAGAAGCGGGCACCTTCGTGGGCGACGCGGCTGAAAACATCATAGACTACCGCGCCTCCTACGCCAATTTGGGCACGGCGGACGCTCCCCGCGTCGGCGCTCCCCGCATGGTGGACGGACTGAACTTCCTGAACGAAGAACTGAATGTGACCGAGGCGGATCTGGCGGCGGACAACAGCCTGTTCACCATTTCCAACCTTAAGGATGGCGAGATTGTGCCGCTGTACACAAACATCAGCGCCGACCGCACCTTGACGAAAGACGACGTGTTCGACTACTACAAACTCAGCAGCATCGGCAAGCCCAGCAATCAGGAGATCGAGATCTTCCAGCTGTTCAGGGATCGTCCGCTGGAAACCGCCACGGTCGGCTGGGTAGGCGTAGGCAATATGTCCAACAACGTGTTCATCCCCTATTATCCGCTTCTGCTCGAGGATGTCTACGAGGGCTACCAGGTGTCAACCGCCGTCGTTGAAAGGGTTCCAACCACGCAAGCCCGGCCGGAAGGCTTCTGCACCTACGCCACCAGCTGGCGCACGGGAGAAACATTCTATGTGGCGTATCCCGAAAACTGGCGCGATTCCTACTATTTCGCCTTTGAAGGGCTCGGCGGCTACATACTCTACGCCGAGCAGATCGACGGCGCGCCCGTGAGCGACGAACAGAAGCGGATGGTTCTGGACAGACTGAGCGCCCTGCAGCGCGAGATCAACGCGCAGTTCGAGGCCATGTCGCCCGAAGACACGACCGAGGTGGGCATGGACATGGCAAAGCGCGCGCATACGCTGGCGCTGGAACTGATAGACGAGATCACCGCCCGGTAAATAGCGCTAAAAGCATCGACCCAGGGTACAAAGTAATTGCTGATGGTACCATGGGTTCGTCAGAGGCGACAGCGCTGACGCAAGTCTGGCAAAAAAGATTAAAAACTGGCTCCGCCAAAAGGTGAAGCCAGTTTTTGTCGAACAAGATATATGAAAAACAATCTACAGACGAAGGGCAAAAGCCTCTCCTGATTGTTCTATATTAATGTATAATCGTCATATTCCTGTAATATAATTTACTTTATATTATAAAACGGAAAATTTGTCAAATTCATGAAACAATATCCACGTATAACCAGTCAAAATGGCATTGACGAATGTCAGAAAAAGTTGTACACTACTATTGGGGTAATCGATAGTAGAGAATTGTCGCCTAAAGAAAACAGGGGTGTGTTATACATGACAAAGAAGATCGGCAAGCTAAAGCTGCATTGTTCCGGCAAGGGCATAGCTTACAGGTGGGGCGACGGCGAGATACACCGCCTGTCGTTCGACCGGTTCAGGCGCAAGGCCGACGCGGGCGGTGAATACGCCGAAGACGACGGTCGCGCCTATTACGGCGGGGAATACGCCGCGGACTATTCGGGGGAATATCAGAGCGAGCCGGGCTATCAGGCGGGTCGCTACAGCGACGTTTTGTATTCGAGCGACTGGCTTATGTACGCGCTGCTTGTGATACTTCCGCCATTGGGCATATGGATATTATGGAAGCGCGAGCGATTCACTCCGCTCATACGCGGCGTCGTTTCGGGAGTGAGCGCCATATGGTTCATAGTGCTTCTTGTATGGTTGTTTTCCGCCATGCTCAACACCGGAGGAAGCGACACCATAGCCACGCCCGTAACAGCCAACACCCAGCAACAGCAACCAACCGTACCCGATGACAACACGACCGTCGCCGCCGCGACTGAAACCCCCGCGCCGACTCCCCTCGCGATTACGGGCGATCTGTCGAGCGAAATCGACGTGACCGAACCCGAGACCGGCACAGATGATACGACCACGGACGCGGAAGCGGGAACCGACTCGTCCGGCACGACCTATTGCTATTCGGCGTCTTCGGGAACTTATTACCATTCCCGCGCCGACTGCCCCGACATAGAAGCGGGCGCCAGCCGCGTATCGCTACAGCTGGCCAGACAGCGCAACCAGACCGCCTGCCCGACCTGCCATGAAAACGCGGGCACCACCGAGACGGCCAACTATTATATAAGAAGCTCCGGCAAATACTACCACAGTTCCAGAAACTGCTCCCGCATCGCGGGAAAGAGCGGCATAACCGCCGTGACGCAGCAAGCCGCGGTCGCAGCGGGCAAGGAAGTATGCCCGACCTGCATAGGCAAATTCTGGCACACGCCCAACGGCGATTATTATCACTCCAAGCGCACCTGCTCCGGCATGTCCAACGCCGTCCGCGTGACTAAGGCCGCCGCGGTCAAGGCGGGACAAAAGCCCTGCCCGGTATGCGTAAGCTCGTCTTCGTCATCCTCATCGTCCTCGTCCTCCTCGTCGAGCGGCACGGGCAAATACTTCTCGACGGCGAACGGCAAGTACTACCATGTCAACAAGACCTGCTCGGGTATGACAAACGCCAACCGCGTAACTCTCGCCATCGCGAGAAGCCGCAATCAGACGCCCTGCCCGGTCTGCATAGGGACGTCGACCAGCTCGTCCTCTTCGGGTTCCGGAAATTACTACGCTACGCGCAATGGCACCTATTATCACACCAATAGCACCTGCTCCGGCATGAAGGGGGCAACCAGAGTCACGCTTGCCACGGCAAAGAAGGCCGGCAAGAAGGCCTGCCCGATATGCGTGAGCACCTCGGCCGCCAAGACGACGAGTACTTCTTCCTCGTCGTCTTCGAGTTCCTCATCCTCTTCCGGCGCGACGGTCTACTACGCGCAGAAAAATGGCAATTACTATCATAAGACCGCAACCTGTTCGGGCATGACCAACGCCAAGAAGATAACGAAGGCGACCGCCGTCAAAAACGGCTACACGCCCTGCCCCGACTGCCTGCCCGCGCAAGCCACGAAGGTCTACGCCACGACCGGCGGCAAGTATTACCACAAGACGCGCACCTGTTCTGGCATGAAAAACGCGCGGCAAATGACGCTGGCAAACGCCAGAAACAAGGGCAAGGATCCCTGCCCGGTCTGCTACAAGTCCCAGGCCGCGGCCACGACATATTATTACAGCACCAACACCAACAGATACTATCACGCGAATCAAAGCTGCTCGGGAATGATAAACGCCACCAAGATGACCCTGGCGACCGCCAAGAAGAAGGGAAAGACGGCCTGCCCGGTGTGCATAACCGCTAAGAGCTCCACCACGAGCACGACTTACTACTATGTGACGAAGAACAACAAGTACTTCCACACAAAGTCCAACTGCTCGGGCATGACGGGCGCCAGCAAGGCGACTCTCAAACAGGCCAGAAACGCCGGCAAGACTGCCTGCCCCGTCTGCGTCACAAAGACCGCTTCGGGAACTACGTCGTCTTCTTCCTCGTCGACCGCCAGCAAGGTCTATTGCTACGCGTCTTCGGGCAGCAAGTATTACCATAAGCAGAAAACCTGCTCGGGCCTCAAAAACGCGACGAAGGTACTGCTCTCGACCGCCAAAAACGCCGGAAAGACGGCCTGCCCGATATGCGTTCTCAAGATACAGACCGCGACCACGCAGACCACGGCCTACGCCAACAAGACGACGACCTGCTACGCCTCAAACGCGAGCGCCTACTACCACAAGGATAAAAACTGCGTAGCGGGGCTTACGAAGACGACCGTAGCGGCGGCTCTCAAGAAGGGCAAAGCGGCTTGCCCAAGCTGCGCCTCCGGCCTCACTCAATACGTATATGTCACCCGCAACGGCCTCAAATACCACCGCAAGAGCAACTGTTCGGGCAATGTCAACCCCTACAAGATATCCCTGTCTACCGCAGTCAAACTCAACTACACGCGCTGCACCAAATGCAATGCCCCCAAAGCCAGCAACGCCTAGAGCCATACGCCACGGCGTTCGTCCACAAACTGTTCCTCATAGCGGCGGGAATTGCCTGGGCAATTCCCGCCCTTTGTATCCGGCAGATTCCAGTGATCCTTATATCGTGCAAAATAAGTGCGACTTCGACATAATTTCCGCCAATCATGTGTAAACCGGCAGCGAACCCTCGATCGTGTACTCCCGTAGGAAAAGCCAATTTGCGGCAGACATGTTGACTTTTAGGATAGGGCAGATTACAATATGGATGATAGAAATTATATTTTTGCGGTGCAAATTGCAAAAAAAAAGCGCAACCCGGTTGCGGAATCGCAGAACGATGAAGAAAATCAATGCAGCCAGAGGAGGGAATATGCAAAAATATGGCATTACGGAGATCGCCCGACTGCTGAAAATATCCCCACAGGCCCTGCGCAAATATGAAAAGAAGGGCATCATCGCAGCCGAGCGCAACCCGGACAACAGTTTTCGGAAATACAGCACATGGGAGGCGAGCACGCTTCTTCTGGCTCGTGGATACCGGCAGATGGGCTTTTCGCTCGATGAAACGGCGGGTCTTCTGCATGACGCGGACTCGAAAGACTATAAGAAGGCCATCGAAAACCGGCAGGCGCAGTTGGCGCGGGAGATTGTGTTTCGCCAGCGGATCATCGACCATTTGGATCACCGTCGACGGGAGGTACAGGAGCACGAAGATCTGGTCGGGCGGTACATCGTGCAGACCAGACCGGCGTTTCGCGTACAGCAGATCTATGACGGCCTTGCGTTCAGCAAAAATGCGGACAATAGAGCGCGCGCAAGCAAGTGGTCGGAGCATCTGTATCTGGCCTGTCTGTTCCTTCAATATAAAAGAGAAGGTCTGCGTGTCGGACTGGGTATAGAAGAACATTTGGCCGACGCAGAGCCGTTTTGTCACTTGCCTTACACCAGTCGCGTTCCGGCTTGTCTTTGCGTGACGACGGCTATTGTCGGGACGCAGCGAAACCCCATGGATGAAAAGGACTTTGTGGGAGCGCTGCGTTTTCTCCGCGAAAACGGCTATTCGCGTACGGGTGATGTGACAGCTAAGGTCGTGTATTCCGCAAAGATAAAGGGAATGTATCACTCCTATCATAAGGTCTGGTTCCCGATTGGAGAGCCTATGACAGAAATAAAAATGCTTGACAAGCAACTTGGTTGAGGTGATATCCTCCAAATAGCAGGAGTTGACGCTCAGTTTCCTGCAAAAAGAAAACAAGGAGGGTATCAAGTATGAAAAAGAGAATCCTGACTCTGTGTCTCGCGCTGGTGATGCTCGTGGGAATGACTGCAAGTGTGCAGGCACAGCCCGCTGAAGCGACGGCTTTCACGCCGGGCACCTACCGGGCGGAAGCCATGGGTCACAACGCCACCATCGTGTTGGATGTGACGTTCTCGCAAGACGCGATCACGGGCATCGAGGTCGTGCAGCACAACGAATCGAAGACCATTGGGGATCTGGCCATGGAAGAGATGAGCGCCGAAATCCTCGAACGGCAGAGCCTGAACGTGGATACCATCGCGGGCGCGACCATTACGGGCATCATCTTCCGCAATATCGTCACCGACGCGGTGAA
>JAUNBY010000135.1:0-1280 GCA_030526935.1 Clostridia bacterium | reverse complement strand
ATCGCCTACAGGCTCAACACCAAGGCGACCGGGCTGCTTACGCAGGACGGCGCGGTGACGGGCATTATGGCGCAGACGGGCGACGTGACCTACGAGATCCGCGCCAAGGCCGTGATACTGGCAACGGGCGGCTATCTGGCCAACAGGGAACTTGTGGCTCAGTACAAGCCCGGCTATGAGAACAATGGCTTTGACGTGACCATCGGCTGCGACGGCTCCGGCCTGCTGATGGCGCTTGAGGTCGGCGCGGTAGCCAAGCACATGGACATCTGCGGCTTCCACGCGCTGGCTGCGAGCTATAACGGCGTAAGCCGCTCCCTGACAAACCCGGCGGGCGCGGGCTGCATCGCGGTGAACGCCGCGGGCGAGCGCTATGCCAACGAAGCGGGCGCTTATGCGGACTTTACCGCCGCCACTATGGAAGAGGGTCAGGTGTTCTGCATCATGGACGAGACGGTGATGAATCAGGGCAGAATCAAGAACGACACCGGCCTGTCCAACATCACGGAGATGTATACCATCTGCGATACGCTTGAAGAACTGGCTGCGGAACTGGGCATCGACCCGGCGGGTCTGGTCGCGACGGCGGAGCGCTATGGCGAATTCGTGCGAAACGGCGTCGACGAGGACTTCGGCAAGGCGGCAACCGGTCTGACCGGCGACTTCTCCAAAGGCCCCTACTACGGCGTGAAGGCGAACGTGGAGAACCACACCGTTTACGGTGGAATAGAGATCGACAACAACGGACACGTACTCGACGAGTCGGGCGACATCATCGGCGGCCTGTACGCCGCTGGCGAAGTGGCCATGTTCAAGACGGGCGGCCGCGCACCTCTGCCCGAGTGCGTCGATATGGGTCGCGAAGCTGCCCGAAGCATCAAGGCGGAACTCGGCGCATGACGCGCCAATCGACTTAACGTGAAATAGTCCCACAGAAAAATGCTATAACAGAACAATGGCTGAACTCACCGACGCACAAATGTGCGTCAGCCGACGGGAATTGCCCAGGCAATTCCCGCCCTTTATAGTTAGAGGTTGTGGTAAAACACCCATTCCCAAAATAAAAATTCCCGAAAACCCGCTCCAGGAGCAGTTTTCGGGATGATACGCCATCAAATACTCGAACCCTGGACACCCTGATTAAGAGTCCGTTAAATCACGCGTCGATAGTTGCAAAAAGTGGCTTAAATAGCGGGTTTGTGGCGCATCGGCGTATGACTAAAAACGAAAGTAAGTTGCAAAAAAGTTGCACGGAAACGTCGGATTTATTCGTCCCCCAC
>JAUNBY010000134.1 GCA_030526935.1 Clostridia bacterium | reverse complement strand
GTTTCCGATATAATCTATGGTGTAATCGGTTTATCGGTTTTCCGATTCGCCGGACGCGTGACAAATATTATATTGGGAGGATTATCGCATGAAGAAGGTCTTATCGCTTATCGTAGCTCTGATTATGGTTCTGGGTCTGGGCCAGGCGCTGGCGCAGGAGCAGCCGCTGGTCGGCATCTCCGTCCCCTACAACCCCACCGGCTGGGTCGCCGCCGTCGAATGGTCGGCCCGCACGACCGCCGAGAGGCTCGGTCTCAACTTCATGATGTCCGTCGCCGAGAACGAGAACGAGCAGGCCAACCAGATCGACCTCATGATCGACCAGGGCTGCGAATACATAGTGCTCATGCCCCATAACGACACGCTCGAAGCCTCCGCTCAGAAGATCAAGGACGCCGGCATAGTCCTCATCGACTTTGACAGGACACTCGGAACCACCGAGCCGGATTACTATCTGGCCGGCGACAACTACGAGATAGGCTGCCTTGGCGCGCGCTACATAGGCGAGAAGCTCGGCGGAACCGGCAAGGTCGTCATAACCACCATCCCCTCCTACGGCGCGATCTTCCAGGAGCGCGTCGACGGATGCGTAGACACGCTCGCGGCAGAGTTCCCCGAGATAGAGATAGTGGGCGAATACGCCGCCGATAACGCCGCCGCCGAAACGGGACTCGCGCTGATGGCCGACATACTCACCGCCAATCCCGAGATCGACGGCGTGTATTCCTGCGACGACGAGTTGTCGCTTGGAATGCTGCAGGCCATGAGAGAAGCCGGACGCGTCGGCGGAGATAACGGCGTGAAGGTCATGACCGGCTGCGGCGGCTGGCAGCAGTGGATGCAGACCATGGACGAGTATAAGGACGAGATATGGCTCTCCACCCAGACCTACGCGCCTTACATGATGGCCGACTGCATCGAACTGGCCTACGGCCTCATCAACGGCGAAACCTACGAAGCCAGGGTCATAATCCCTCCGGCCTGCCTCGACTACACCAACTATCAGCAGTGGCTCGACGACAACTTCATCACATCCGAAGCGCCGTTCTAAAACAGGCTTAAGCCCCATCGACCGACGCGGCGGCGTCGCCCGCGGATTCGTCCGCGGGCAATGCCGCCGCCGGTTGCAGTTACCTACTAAGTATTTAGGAGGCCCAGATACATGCCTCAAGTCGCGCTTAAAATGACCGGAATCGTCAAGACCTACGGGGGAGTGCCGGTTCTCAAAAGCGTCGATTTCGAAGTGGAGAAGGGCGCGATACACGCGCTTCTCGGCGAAAACGGCGCGGGCAAGACGACGCTTATGAACGTATTGGGCGGCGTTACGCCAATGGACGCGGGAAGTATAGAGCTTTTTGGGGAAAAGGTCGCCATAGACAGCCCCGGGGACGCTCAACGGCTCGGCATCGCCTTTATCCATCAGGAATTAAACGTGGTGAACGACCTCGCGGTGTACGAAAACATGTTCCTCGGAAGCGAAATCACCCTCCCCGGAGGCAGGATAGATAAAAAGGCCATGTGCGAGAAGACGCGCGAGGTCTTTGAACGCATGAACGTGGAGATAGACCCAAGGGTAAAGATGAGCGAGCTTGAAACCTCGTATAAGCAGATAGTCGAGATCGCCAAGTCGCTTCTCAAAAACGCCCGGCTCATAATAATGGACGAGCCTACGACGTCTCTTACTCAAACGGAGATAGACAACGTGTTCGCCATCATGAAAAACCTCACCCATCAGCAGGGCGCGACGATTATCTTCATCTCGCACAAATTGGGCGAGGTCGTCGATTTTTGCGACAGCTACACGGTTTTGAGAAACGGCGAACTCGTGGCGAACGGCGCCATCGGGGAAAACGGCGTCAAAATCGACCAGACGGAGCTTGCCCGGTACATGGTCGGTCGCGACGTGCTTGGCGTGGACGTATACGTAAACCACGACATATCGGACGTGTTCTTCGAGGCTCGGGGCATATCGGTCAAAGGGCATGTGTCAAACGTATCATTCGACGTCAGAAAGGGCGAGATAGTGGGCTTCACGGGGCTTCTGGGCGACGGCAAGGAACAGCTCGTCCGCTCCATATTCGGAGACATCCCCCGTCAGCAGGGCGAGATTATAATGTCAGGAAGAAAAATCAACGTCTCTCATCCCGCGCAGGGGAAAAAGCAGGGCATAGGCTTTTTGCCCTCCAACCGCAAGGAGAACGCCATTATAAAGGACTTCTCCGTCACCGGGAACATCACCATCGTCACCCTCGACGACATGATTAAAAACGGCGCTCTCTCGCGCCGCCTCGAAAAAGAGCGCGCCATGGACGCGAGAGAAAAGCTGTCCATAAAGGCCGACAACCTCGAAGCGCTCATAACCAGTCTCTCGGGCGGCAACCAGCAAAAAGCCGTGCTGTCCAAGTGGCTTTACTCGTCCCCGGAATTGATGATACTCTCAAATCCCACTCAGGGCGTGGACGTGGGCGCCAAAAACGAGATTTACGCGCAGATAATGCGCCTCGCCAGTCAGGGCATGGGCATAATCATAACCTCGGCCGAAGCTCAGGAGATCGTCAAGATATGCGACAGGGTCTTCGTCATGTACCACGGCGAGATAAGAGGCGAATTGTGGCGCGATAAGGGCGAAATAACCGAGGAAAATATAATGATTCTGTCAACCGGCGGAAGTCTTAATTAAGGGAGACCGTTTATGCATTCATCAGTTCAATCCAGAGGCAAGAGCAGGCTTAAGAGCATCCTCGACAACTACAATATAATCCTCGTGACGCTTTTGATGATAGTCGTCGCGACGCTTTTCGAGGGCACGACGTTTCTTTCCGTGTCAAATTTTATCAACATCGTAAGATCCAACGCCGTCGTGGGCATTATCGCCTTCGGCATGTCGTTTGTTATAATCTCCGGCAATATCGACCTGTCGGTCGGCGCTCAAATGGTCTCGGTCGCGGCGATAACGCTGTGGGTCACAAACGCCACGCAGTCGGCCGTATTAGGCGTCATAACCGCCCTCATAACCGGAACGGCCTTTTCTTTCATAACCGGACTCATCGTAACAAAGGGGCGCGTTCCCTCGTTCATAGTGACGCTGGGAATGCAGTATATCTACCGCTCGATACTCGTCTACTCCCTAAACGGCGGAGGCACGACGACAAAGGTCGCCGCTTATCAGGCCATATCCAATTATAACCTGTTCGGCTGGCTTCCGATGTCCATAGTCTATTTCTTCCTCGCGATGATCGCCTGCTGGTATATCGCCAATTTCACAAAGCTCGGACGGCATATATACGCCGTTGGCTCCAATGAAAAGGCGACGAGGCTTTCGGGCATAAAGACCGACCGCATAAAGATAATGTCCTTCGTGCTGCTCGGGGCGTTAATAGGCATAGCCGCGGTCGTCGAAAGCTCGCGCATGGGTTCCATCAACTCCACCTCCTCCGGAACTTCCTATGAGCTGAACGCCATTGCCATGGCCGTTATAGGCGGCGTCGCCATGGAGGGCGGCAAGGGCAAGATAACCAATACCATGTTCGGAGCCTTCATATTCGGAATCATCAACAACATCCTTACCCTCATAGGCATAAATACCCGTCTGGTAAACGCCGTCAAGGGCGCTATAATCATATTGGCCGTGCTCCTTCAAAGGAAGGACACGGAAAAGTAGGAGGTTGACCATGAAGATTGGCATAGATTCGTATTGCTATCACAGGCTGTTCGGCGAGGTTTACGACTTTCAGGAGAAGCCTGAAAAACTCAAGACCGTCGATGAGTTTATCGATTTTGCCATGTCGCTGGGCGTCGACGGCGTATCGCTTGAGACATGCTTCCTTCCAAGCCTGGACGACGGCTATCTGAAGGAGCTTGGGGCAAAGCTCAGGGAATATAATCTTGATACGGTCTTCGCCTGGGGACATCCTAACGGACTTGAGCGCGGGCTTAATCCCGCGGCGTTCGAGGAGATGAAGTCCCTCATACCCAAGACCCGCCTCATAGGAACCGACGTTATGCGCATAACCGGCTCCGCCTTCGACTGGCGGCACGAGAACCATCGCGACCATATCGAAAGGCTCGTTCCCATGTATAAGGAGGCGACCAGAATCGCCGAGGACTGCGGGGTTCGCCTTGCCGCCGAGAACCACATAGACTATACCTCCGATGAAATGCTCGAGATGATTCAGGCTGTCGATTCGCCCAATTTCGGAATCAATTTCGATACCGGCAACTTCCTGCGCCTTCTCGACGACCCTGTAGCCGGTATGGAAAAGCTCGCGCCCTACGTGTTCTCAACTCATATAAAGGATTTGAAGATGCACCCCACCGCCCGGCCAACCGACTGGTACTTCTTCTGCGGCGTCCCCGTGGGCTTTGGCCTCGTGGACAATATGAAGCTGGCCGAACTGCTTTCGAAAGCCGGATACAAGGGCTTCCTCGCCGTAGAGATAGACGCGCCCGCTCCCGAATGGCTGGGCATGGAGGACGAGGCGATCGCCGTAAGCGTAAAGAACCTGAAGAAAATCGGCGCGGCGTTCGCGTAAGGAGGACATATGAAAAAGACGCTCAACGTCGCCATGATAGGCGGCGGGTTCATGGGCAGGGCGCATTCCAACGCCTGGCTCAAGGTCAATAAATTTTTCGACGCGCCCTACAAGGTCAATTTAAAGGTCATTGTTGGAAACAACAAGCCGCTTGAGAGCTTCGCCGAAAACTGGGGCTACGACGAGGTGAGCTACGACTGGCGCGAGACCCTCGCGCGCAAGGACATAGATATAGTCAGCATCGGAACGCCCACGTACATGCACAAGGACATGGCCATAGAAGCCGCGAAAAACGGCAAGCACATAGTCCTCGAAAAGCCGTGCGCGTTTTCCTACGCCGATTGCGTGGAAATGTACGAAGCCGCGGAAAAAGCCGGCGTCGTTCATTATCTCAACCACAACTACCGCCGCGTTCCCGCCGTGGCTTACGCGAAGAAACTCATTGAAGAAGGCTTTTTGGGCCGCGTGTTCCACTGGCGCGGGGCATATCTTCAGGACTGGATAATCGACCCCGAATTCCCTCTGACCTGGCATCTGCGCGCGGATCGCGCCTGCGGGGGAGCTTTGTACGATTTGGGAAGCCACGCGGTCGATCTGGCGAGATACCTTATCGGCGAACCCGAGCGCGTCACCGCGCGGCTTGAGACATTCGTCAAAAACCGCCCGCTCCCCGGCGCGAACGCCGCGACTTTCTCAAAGGGCGAATCCACCTCCGGCGCGGAAAAAGGCGAGGTCACGGTAGACGACAGCGCGTTTATGATAATCGACTTTGAAAACGGGGCGCTCGGCTCCATAGACGTGACCCGCTTCGCCTGCGGACGCAAGAACTACAACGACTTCGAGGTCTACGGCGATAAGGGCGCCATCAAATTCAACTTCGAGCGCATGAACGAGCTTGAGATTTTCGACTTCACCGAACCCGCGCGCTCGCAGGGATATAAGCGCATACTCGCGACCGAGGGCGATCACCCCTACGTGTCCGCGTGGTGGCCGAGCGGCCATATAATCGGCTATGAACACACGTTCGTCAACGCCTTCTACGACTTCCTGACGGCGATTGACGCCAAATCCGAAATAACGCCCAATTTGCTCGACGGAGCGAATATAATACGGTGTCTGGAAGCCGCCCGGCTTTCAAGCGCCGAAGGCCGGCCCGTGAGCGTGAAGGAGATTGGACAATGAAGGCGAGACTTGCCCCCATGTATTTCGCGGAGACGAACGAGCGCGAGCGCCGTGAGTTTCAGGAACAGATGGACAGGCTTTGCGCAACATATTCGCCCGTCGCCGAGTTTCTGCCGCCCGTCGAGGTCGGACAACCCCTGCCGGGGGAAGCCGACGCCATAGTCTGGCCTCAGCTCATATTCGCGGCCTTTAGGCATAACGACGATTTGCGAAAATACGACCTTCCGATGGTCGTATTGACGAGCAAATATTCTACGGTCGAGATGTGGGACTGGGAGATAATCACCTATCTTCGCGACCACGGCTTTACGGTCTTCTCGCCCTACTCAATCGAGATGGGAAATACCATATTGCGCGCCATGGGAGTTAAGCGCTCGCTCAAATCCGGCGCGAAGTTCCTGATGTTTCAGGACAGCCCGGGCGAGGGCATGCAGGCGAACATATTCAAAAAGTTCTACTGGTGGGAAGACGAATCCACCCGCGACATGCAAAAGGCGTTCGGCCTCAACCTCATATACCGCAGCTGGAAGGAAGTAAACGAATCCGCGCGCAAGGTTTCCGACGACGAGGCTCAAAGGGTCTGCGCCGATTGGGACGTCGATACATCTCTCGTGGGCGAATGCTATCTGCGCGCGGTCAAGCTCTACGTCGCGATAAAAGCCGTTATAGACGAGATAGGCGGCGTTGAGGGCGTTGGGGCTAACTGCCTCAACGAGTCCTTCCACTGCGACACCACGCCGTGCCTCGTGTGGAACATGCTCTTTGAGCGCGACGGCATAATCTGGGCCTGCGAGGGCGATACGCTGACGCTTTTATCGACGTATATCATATACCGCTCTATCGAAAGACCGATAATGATGACGAATCTGTATCCGTTCCTCGTGGGAATGGCGGCATTGGCGCACGAACGCATAGATAGCTTTCCGGACATAGACGATCCCGACAATCACGCGCTGGGCGTCCACTGCGGCTATTTTGGCTTCGTCCCACGCAAGTTTTGCAGCGAATGGACGCTTAAGCCCAAAGTCCTCGCCATCGTCAACGACAATGCTATGATGGTCGATTGCCGACTTCCCGAAGGAAAGGTCACGCTGGCCAAGATATATCCGGGATTCAAAAAGCTGTCCATAATAAAGGCCGAAATCGAAAGCTACGTTCAATATCCGGGAAGCGATTGTCTCAACGGCGCGCTCATCCGCTATAACGACGGACATATGGTGATGGACAACCTCTGCTCTCATCACAGCCTTATAATCACCGGCGACGCGGCGCATCAGCTTCGCGCCCTCGCCCGCGTATTCGGCTGGGAAGTCGTGGAAATGTAGAACGCGGTTGAGCGATCTTTGCGAGAGGATAGGGGAGAGGTTCATGCCTCGATACCCGATCCTCTCCTGTAATTTATAATCGAAAACGGAGGATTCCATATGGGTTCAATCGGCGACGCGCTAAGGCGCAATCCTATGATAAACACGCTTGTAACGCTCGAGGGAAATCCAAGGGCGTGCCTGTTTACGGAGCCTTTGTGGGGAATACCATATAATCTGTATCTGCCGTTCGTGTCGGTATATATGGCGGGACTTGGAATGACCGCCATACAAATCGGAACGGTTACGACGGTGTTTTTGGCCTCGCAAATGGTATTCGCCATATTCAGCGGCATAATCGCCGATAAACTGGGCCGCCGGCTGTGCACTTTGATATTCGACGTGTTGAGCTGGAGCGTGCCGTCGTTTTTATGGATGCTCGCGCGGGACTACCGCTGGTTCATAGTGGCGGCGCTCTTCAACGGCGCGTGGCGCGTGACCGAAACCTCGTGGGGACTTCTTATGATCGAGGACGCGCCCGACGAAAAGCTGGTTCATTTGTTTTCGCTGACGCAGATAGCGGGCCTCATAGCGGGCTTTTTCGCTCCGATAGCCTATTTTTTTGTGCGCGAATACTCGGTCATGGCGACTATGAGGGTGCTCTACGGAATTACATTTACGCTGATGACGACGAAATTCGTTCTGCTCTATTTCATCACAAAGGAGACCGGCGTTGGCAAAAGGCGAATGGCGGAATGCAGGGGCGTAAGAATACTCCCCCGCCTCTGGGACAGTCGCAAGGTGCTCGTGCAAATGCTGAAAAGCGGAAAGACCATGTGCTGCGTGGGGCTTATCGCCTGCTATACGGGAGCCTGTAACGTAAGCAATACCTTCTGGTCGCTGC
>JAUNBY010000133.1 GCA_030526935.1 Clostridia bacterium | reverse complement strand
AGACTGTCCCTGCTTTCCTTGTTACCGTTTATGCATTCATGCTCCTTGCCGCACATTCCATTAAAGTTACCGCGTCCATTGCGCTCCCCTACACCAGCCGTCTTGAATAACTGTGGGTTGTCTATCGCAACGCCCGGACTCATTGCGCGGCGCGGTATATCAAACTGGCTACGCCGTCCCCCCCCGATTACTAAAATAAGGAGGCCACATATGAGCGTTTGCGTGAGCGATCTGATGAAGCTGCCATCCCTGCGAAACGCGACGGTTATCGCGGGCGCGGGAGGGCTCAAGCGCATAGTCTCGTCCATATCGGTGCTTGAGGCCGCGGATCCCGGCGTGCTCAACGACAATCTGTTCCGCAACGACGATTTCTTTGGCGGCGAGATAGTCATAACCGGTTTTCTAAATCTGACGGACGACGTGGAATTGCAGCTGACGCATTTGAGGCGCCTGGCTCAGGGGGGCGAGGTGGGGCTTATACTGTTTTACGTCGGGGCGTTTTTAAAAGAGGTATCTCCCCGTCTCATTCAGGAGGCGGACGCTTTAGACTTCGCGCTGATAAAAATGCCCGAAAACCGGGTGGATCTGAGGTACAGCGACGTCATCTGCGAGGTCATGGAGGCCATAATCCGCGATCAGACGGCGGCGGGTTCCATCGCCATAGAGATACTGGAAAGGGTCGCCGGGCTTCCGGCGAGACAAAGGACCATCGATACGGTGGCGCGAATGGTATCCGACAGAATACACGTAAGCGTCGTTTTGACCGACGCCAAGTTCAATCCCCTCAACGAAGCCATGTGGCCCAGGGCTGTGGCAGGCCCCGGATACGACATAAAGAATATGCGCCTCGACGACACGGCCCCGCCCTATGTCTACAGGTACAAAATCAGAACCGAATCCATAGAGGGCATGGAGCTTTTCCTGATAAGCGACGTAAACCCCGTCGACAGCGTATTCGCTTCGCAGGCGGCGGAGGTCATGCAGCTCGCGGTGAGCATATGGAGCGATAAGCACGACCACGTGGTCGTTTCGGAACTGGTCAAGGCCATACTTCGCGACGAGCCGGTGAGGATGCAAAGGCTCGCGAGGCTTTTTAACATAGACGTGTCCAGCGTAGATATGATGTGGATAATATCGGGGGAGAATATAGACCGCGATTTGTCAGACGAGGTGAAAAACGCGGCGGGCGGGACGGGCATAACGCTGTTTTCGGACATTTACGAGGACAATCTCGTGGTCTTCATGGAAGGCCCGGGTCAGCTGACGCAGCTTCATTACATGCTCGACGCGCTCGATGCCGCCCTTGACGAAAGCTGCACCATAACCGCGTTCTCCAATTTGAAGGATACGGCGGCCGTGCGCAGGGCCTATCTCGACAACGCCGAGTACATAGGCGACGCCCGCCGCGCGTTTCCCGGCAAAAGGCGCTTTTCGGGGGAGGATATAGCCTTTGTCAAACAGTGCAGGTCTATGACACGCAAGGGCGAAATTGCCCTTGGCGACGCGCTCAATCAGTTTAACAGGCTCGATCAGGAGCAAAAACTCACCGTAGCCACATACCTTCTCGACGCGGAATTGAGCGTATCTAAGACGGCCGACGTGCTTTTCGTTCATAAGAACACCGTCAAGTACAGGCTTAAATGCGCAAGCGACAGGATAGGCTTTCGCGTCGGGGACATGCCGGTATCCATGCGCCTGTCTCAGGCGGCGGCAATAAGCAGGCTCATGGCTGGGGACTGATTTGTCCAAAAGGACAAAACGTTCCTTGGGTTTTATGCCCCAAATGATAAATACACATATACCCCTCTTGTTATATAATACGCTTATATATTTTCAAGGGGGGATTTACATGTCGGAAAACAAATCCTTTGAGATCAAAGCCGAACAAAGGCAGAGCTGGTGGTCGATAACCATGGTGTGGGCGGGCGCAATGATCTGCGTTTCCTGCCTCATGGTCGGAGGCGTGCTTGGCAACAGCCTGACTCTTGGACAGGTCGCTATGTCGGTCATTATCGGTTATGGAATCATCGCGGCCTATATGTCCCTTATAGGCATGCAGTCGTGCGATTTGGGGCTTCCCACGGCGATTCTGGCCGGAGGCGCGCTGGGAGCCAAATGTTCCAAATACGTCGTCAGCGCTATACTGGCCATAGCCTGCATAGGCTGGTTCGGCGTTCAGTCGGCGGTGTGCGGCATATCGTTCAGCGCGATGTTTTTGCAGATATTCAACGTCGATATACCCACGTGGATAAGCATAGTGTTCTGGGGCGTTATAATGCTCGTGACGGCCTGCTACGGCTTCAAGGGGCTTAAAATGCTCAATACCATCGCTGTTCCGCTTCTTCTCGTCGTGTGCGTATACGGGCTTATACTGGCGCTGGTCAATAACGACGGAATGAACGCCATCGCGGTCTATCAGCCGGCCATAAACATGGGCATGGTGTTCGGAATCAACTATACTATCGCCACATTCGCCCTCGGCGGCGTCATCTCCGCGGACTACTGCCGCTTCGCCAAAAACCGCAAAGACGTGGTCAAATCCTCGTTCATAGGCGTAATACCCGCGGGATTCCTGATTCTGATGATAGGCGCCATATTGACCATAGTCACCGGACAGTACGACATAAGCGCGGTTTTCGTATCCTTCGGCTCTCCCGTCCTGGGAATACTGGGACTTCTCGCGCTCATTTGCGGAACATGGACGACGAACGTGACAAACGCCTATACCGGAGGACTTGCCTTGTCGGTAATGCTTGGAATCGACGAGAAAAAGAGCAAGATACCCACGGCGGCGGCGGGAATCTGCGGCATAATCGTGGCCCTCGTAGGCGCTTTGGCGGCGGCGGGCTTCTATGCGGTGTTCCAGAACTTCCTGAGCATACTCTCGGCCCTCATACCCCCGCTCGCGGGCATAATGATCGCCGACTACTGGATACTCGGCAAGGGCGATAAGGATAACTTCAAGGTCATCGAAGGCCTCTACTGGCCGGGGCTTATATCGCTGATAGCGGGCATACTGGTCGCCTGCTCGACGGGCGGAACCTTCGCCAGCTACTTCCCGGGACTCGTTCAGGCGCTGCCCATACTCAACGTCTCCTTCTTCGTAGGGCCTATAAACGGAATAGTCGTTTCTCTGGTATTGTACGCGATATTGGGAAGCATAATCAAGAAAAAATAGGGGATATAAGATGCGTAAAATAGGATTGAAGGAAATAGAGGATATCGCCCTCGGCGCGGCGCTGCTGGGCGCGGGCGGCGGCGGAGATCCGTATATAGGTAAGCTCGTGGCGATAGGAGCGATTCGCGAAAAGGGTGAAGTGACGCTCATAGACCCGGAAGAGGTTCCGGACGACGCGCTCGTAGTGCCCATCGCCATGATGGGAGCGCCGACGGTGCTTTGCGAAAAGGGTATAGGCGCGAGCGAATACGAGACGCTTTACGACATGGTGTCCAAATTCTACGGCAAGAGCATTTACGCCTTTATGCCCATAGAGGCCGGCGGCGTCAACAGCATGCTGCCCATCGCCGCTGCCGCGAGATTGGGGCTTCCCCTCGTCGATTGCGACGGAATGGGCCGCGCGTTCCCGGAACTTCAGATGGTGACGTTCACCATAGGCGGCATGAGCGCCACGCCCATGGCCATGACCGACGAAAAGGGCAACTGCGCGATATTTAACACCATAACCAACAAGTGGACGGAGGAACTGGCGCGCTCGGTGACGATGAGCTGCGGCGGAAGCGTGTCCTGCTGCCTTTACGCCATGCAGGGCAGTATGCTCAAGAAATACGCCGTCAAAAACATCATAACCCGGAGTGAAAAGCTCGGCCGCGCCATAAGGGAACTTAAAAACCACGCGGACGAGACGCCGGAGGAAGCGTTTTTCGAGGCCACGCAGGGCTACAAGCTTTTCAAGGGCAAGATATCCGACGTGCTTCGCGAAACGCGCGGGGCGTTCAACTTCGGAAAAGTGACGCTCGAGGGCATAGGCGAATACAAGGGCGGGGAAGCCTATGTGGAATTTCAAAATGAAAACCTCGTGGCCTGCGTAAACGGCGAGATACTCGCGACGGTTCCCGATCTCATTTGCCTCGTGGACGCCGAAACCTTCACGCCCGTGACGACCGACGCCCTTAAATACGGCAAGCGCGTCTATCTGATAGGGCTAAAGTGCTTTGAAATGTGGAGGACGCCCGAGGGAATCGAACTTGTGGGGCCGAGGTATTTCGGCTGCGATACGGATTATATCCCGATAGAGATAAGGTCGAAGGGAGGGCGCGGATGATGTTCAGGCTTGGAATCGACGTCGGCGGGACGAATACCGACGCCATATTGATCGACGAAAACCTCAAGGTGGCGGCTGAGGTCAAAAAGCCGACGTCCGACGATATATTCACGGGCATCATGAACGCCATAACCGAGATACTGACGCTTTCAGGCGTCGACCGGGGCGAAATAAAGCAGGCGATGCTTGGAACCACGCAGTGCACCAACGCCATAGTGGAAAGAAAGAACCTGGCGGACATAGCGGTTTTGAGAATAGGCGCTCCCGCGACTCTGGGCATTCCGCCCATGACCGACTGGCCTGACGACCTCAAGCGCATAGTGGTCGACCAGGCGATAATCGCGGGCGGCTTTGAGTACGACGGAAAAGAGCTTTCCAGGCTCGACGAGGATGCCGCGCGGGAATTTTTCGAGAAGGTTAAGGGCAAGGTCACGTCCGTCGCCATATCCGGCGTCTTCTCGACGGTTCGAAACGACCACGAGATTCGCGTGCGCGATATATGCCGCGAGGTAATGGGCGACGTTCGCGTATCGATTTCCAGCGAAATAGGCTCCATGGGCCTCATAGAGCGCGAAAACGCCACTATATTAAACGCGGCTCTGGCGGACGTGGCGGAGAAGTTCACCGAAGGCTTCGCCCGCTCGCTCAGGGAACTGGGCGTAGTCAACGCCGAGATATACATCTCGCAAAACGACGGCACTCTCATGACCATGGCCAACGCGAGAAAATACCCCATACTCACCATAGCCTGCGGGCCTACGAACTCCATTCGCGGCGCGAGCTATCTCTCAAGCCTGTCCGACGCGCTGGTCGTAGACGTAGGCGGAACCACGACCGATCTGGGCGTAATACAAAACGGCTTTCCCCGCGAGTCGAGCATCGCCGCGACCATAGGCGGCGTGCGCACGAATTTCCGCATGCCCGACGTAGTAACAATCGGCTTGGGCGGCGGCTCCATAGTCCGCGAAAAGCCCGACGGAACGATTAGCGTAGGCCCCGACAGCGTGGGATACAGAATTACCGAAAAGGCGCTGGTGTTCGGAGGGGATACGCTCACCGCCACGGATATCGCCGTGAGGCTTGGCATGTACGAGCTTGGAAATCCCGAACTGGTAAAGCATATACCCCTCGAAAAGGCTGAAAGGGCTATGGAGGTCATACGCTCGCTCGCGGAGGACGCCATAGACGCCATGAAGGTTTCAAGCGCCGACGTGGACGTCATACTCGTCGGCGGCGGATCCATAATACTCCCGCAGGCGCTCGCCGGAGCCAAATCCACCGCGAAGCCCGATTACTTCGGCACCGCCAACGCCATAGGCTCCGCCATCTCAAAGGTGAGCGGAACCTATGAAAAGCTCATCGACTACGATAAATGCCCGCGCGACGAGGCGCTGGCGCAAGCCAGAAAGGAAGCCGCCGAAATAGCGGTTCAGGCCGGAGCCGATCCCCAAACGGTCGAAATCGTGGACGTCGAGGACGTCCCTCTGGCTTACTATCCCGGAAACACCAGCCGCGTCAAGATAAAGGCGGCGGGGGATCTGGCCTGATAACGCGCGTTTACGCGCTATTAATGATTGTCACAAGGAGCGAACCGCACATACGCGGTTCGCTCCTTGTGACGTTTTAAATTCTGGTAATCATTTGATGTAAACCCGTATGGAATTATTACAATTAAATTGCGGTTGACAGATTTTGCCTTACAGTATACAATGACAATGTATCTGTTTTGATTAAAGATGACGCGGCGTACCTGCGGGTCGCGCGGATGAAGGGAAGTGTTCTCTTGAAAAAGTTCGTGTCCTCGTTTTTTGTTGCGATGGTGTTAATATTGATTGCATCTTTGGGAGTGACGGAAACTGTAGGCGACTTTACCATAACGGGCGTTGCATCGAGCTACTCGTTTAGCGACGGAGTGCTTACCGTCAAAGACGGGGCTGATTTGACGATAGCCAATATAAACCCATCCGTTCCAACCAACCAGCGCATAGTGATCGAGTCCGGAGCAAACGTCAAACTGACGCTTGGCGGGGTAAATATCGAAACCTCATCCGGCCCCGCGCTGGAGATCGCGGAAAATTCCACGGGCGACGTGACGATAACCCTCGCGGGCGGAAGCGTGAATACGCTGATATCTGGCAATTCTGATTCCGCAGGTCTGCAAAAGAACGGCTCAGGAGTGAATATAGGCAAGCTTGAAATCACAGGCCCCGGCAGTTTGACGGCGGAGGGTGGCGCAAACGGCGCGGGCATCGGCGGCGGCAGCGGCGGCTCCGGCTCAAACATCACCATCATCGGCGGCACGGTTACGGCGAAAAGCACCAACGGCGCGGGCATAGGCGGCGGTTATAATGGCGCGGAAAGCTCCAACATCCAAATCACCGGCGGCACGGTCACGGCGACGAGCGCCAACGGCGCGGGCGTAGGCAGCGGTTATAATGGCGCGGAAAGCTCCGGCATCAAAATCACCGGCGGGTCGGTGTACGCCAATAATACTACAGCTGAAAACGACGCTTCAGAACCCGTGAGCGTCTACATGACCACGCTTACGCTCAAGAATGACCCCGATGGAAACGGCATACCCTACCTGTCGATATCCGCCCTCAACACGCAATGCGAAAACGCCCTTTACAACTACGACATTAGTGACGTGAAGACCGATAGCGAGGGCAATATATACGTCTGGCTTCCGGAAAACGCCGTGACGTATACCGCCATGGTTGATGGCGGCACAGTGTATGGCGTTGACGGCGGCCTGACGACGACCATAAACGCCGATGTCAACAAGTGCGACCTTGTATCCGGTAGCGATATGGGTTTCGTCATCAATGGCGGAACGCCGGGTACTGATTACAATTGGAATAGTGAAAAGCGCGTATTGAGCATAATAACTGGAAGTGAGATGACCATAAAGAATAAAGATGACGTTACCGTCATCGATCAACGCATCAGAATTGAACAAAACGTGAGCGCCAACCTGACGCTTGACGGGGTAGATATAACAAATTCTTCCGGCCCCGCGCTCGAGATCGCGGAGGGTTCCACGGGCACCGTGACGATAACCCTCGCTGACGGCAGCGACAATAAACTAGTGTCAATATACACATGGAGCGCGGGTCTGCAAAAGAATGACTCCGTCGCCGGCATAGGTACGCTTATCATACAGGGCGGAACGGAAGGTACGGGAAGCCTTACCGCGACCGGCGGCAGAAGCGGCGCGGGCATTGGCGGCTACAGCGGGAAAAGCAGTTCAAACATCACCATCAAAGGCGGCACGGTTACGGCGAAAAGTACCAACGGCGCGGGCATTGGCGGCGGTGAAAACTGGGCAGGCTCATCCATATACATAATAGGCGGCACGGTTACGGCGACGAGTACCAACGGCGCGGGCATTGGCGGCGGCTATTATGGTAAAGCGTCAAACACCGACATCCAAATCACCGGCGGAACGGTTACGGCGAAGAGTACCAACGGCGCGGGCATTGGCAGCGGCGCCGGCAATGACAGCGAGCCAAGCTCCGGCATCAAAATCACCGGCGGCATGATCACGGCGACGAGCACCAACGGCGAGGGCATAGGCAGCGGTGATTTTGGCAAGAAAAGCTCCGACATCAAAATCACCGGCGGGTCGGTGTACGCCAATAATACTACAGCTGAAAACGACGCTTCAGAACCCGT
>JAUNBY010000132.1:1481-7982 GCA_030526935.1 Clostridia bacterium | reverse complement strand
TCCACATCTATAGTATACCATTGAAATACGCCTTTTTCAAGTGAAATCATCAGAACCGTAACTTTGCCGCCTTGTCTGTTGTGCCGCGGACAACCCTGCCCTATCCAGAGGAAAACCTCTCCGTCAGAACGCGCCCCTCTCAAAAAGTTTCGCCGATGCTATGAACAACATTGCGCGGGAGTTTGACACTTCCCATATTCAAGCGGAAGCACGGACGCTACAAAGCCCACAAAAAAGCAACTGGCTTTTTATTTTTTTGTCAAATCGAAAATTTAAACATTGCGCGGTATGCTTTGTTAAAAATCAAAAGTTACATGGTTTTAACCGATTATAAACAAGAAATGAGTTTAATCGTGCGGACAAGATGTTATAATGAAAATGTTAATAATTTAACATTTCGGCAATTGTAGTGTCGGGTAGTTTAAAGGAGGGCAAACATTATGAAGAAAGCGGTATCCCTTTTATTCGTACTGGCGTTCGTTTTCAGCTGCGTCGCCGGCGTTGCCGAGGTTTCGACTTACACCGCGACGTATAGGGGCTACACAAGCGACATCACCGTGGATGTCGATTTTGGTTTCAACGCGATAAGCGACGTGCGCGTGGTGTCCGAAAAAGAGACCAACGGCATAGGTTCTTATGCCATCGATGCCCTTCCCAAGCGCATACTGGCCGAGCAGACCTGTTATGTTGATATGGTTTCGGGCGCCACGGCCACTTCCGCGGCAATACGCGCGGGAGTAGCCGACTGTCTGAGGCAGGCCGGCGCGGACATGAGCGTATTTGGACGCAATAGCGAAGACCCGGCTCCCATAGACGCCGCTTATAATTGCGACGTGGTCGTAATAGGGGCGGGCGCGGCCGGTCTGACCGCCGCGTATGAGGCTCTTTGCGGCGGAGCGAGCGTTATAGTCGTTGAAAAAATGGACATACCCGGCGGCAATACCGTGCGCTCTTCAGGGGCGTGGAACGTCGCGGCGCATCCGGATCAGCTTGCGATACACGCGACCAATGACAATCTCGTGCCAAATCGCACGACCGTAGAAGATTTCGTCGAATACACCATGACCGGAGGACACGATATCAACGATATCGAACTTGTCACCTACATGGTGGAGAATTCGGCTCCCATTACAGATTGGATGCGTTCATTAGGCTTTAACTGCGAGTTCTCAGGCAACGCTTCGAGCACCAGCGTACCCGGCGTCGCCCGCGGACTTATCACCGGCATGAAGGACAGGGTTGTGGAAAAGGGCGGCATGATTCTGCTCTCGTCCAAAGCCGAAAGCATACTTACAAACGACGAGGGCGCGGCTTGCGGCATAAAAGGCACAACCTCCACCTCGGGCGCGTTGATGGTAAACGCCAAGGCCGTGGTTGTGGCTACCGGCGGATTCGGCCGCAATCTTGAAATGGTCTACGAGTTGAAGCCGGAATACGAGGGCTTTATCTCAAACAATCAGGTCGGCGCTACAGGCGACGGCATAATAATGGCGCAGGCTATCGGAGCGGACGTCGTGGATATGGAACAGATACAGGCTCACCCGACGGTGCATCAGGCCAGCGCCAACATGCTCACCGAAGGCTGCCGCGGGGCGGGTGGAATTCTTCTGAACACCTCCGGCAAGCGCTTTATCGACGAATGCACCTATCGCGATATAGTCGCCAACGCCATTCTTGAGCAGGATCAGCAATATGCGTATCTTCTCATCAATCAGGCCATAGTGGATAGCAATGTGAACATAGCGGGCTATATAGACGTAGGCATTCTCAAAGGCCCCTTCGAGACAATCGAGGATGTCGCGGAGTTCATGAACGCCGACACCGCTAGCGTCAGGGAGACCTTTGACGCCTGGAACGGGTACGTCGCCAATGAGAACGACCCGGAGTTCAACAGTTCGTTCACCTGGATAAGAGATTTGAGCGAGGGGCCGTGGTATTGCGCGCAAGTCGCTCCCGGAATACATCATACCATGGGCGGCTTGAAGATCAATACGTCTACCGAGGTAATCGCCACCACGGGAGAGGCTATACCCGGACTGTTCGCGGCCGGTGAGGTTACCGGCGGCGTTCATGGTGGAAACAGAGTTGGAGGAAACGCCATATTGGATTGCCTGGTATTTGGCAAAACGGCGGGCGATTCATCGGCGGTTTACGCCCTTAATCACGCCGTCGAATAATTCGTCGACATTTTCGCCCCGTCGTGCTCTGTCGCACGGCGGGGCGGTTTTTAGCGCGGGTGGCAATCGGGTTGTGAAAGTCCCTGGCCACCCGCGCGTCTGATAAACGCGTCGCTATCCCTTTTATAACCCGGCGTCCGCGCATGCGCAAGCCCGCTGTCCGCCGCCTGTACTTCCCTTAAAACGCTATTTCCCCAAGTTCTAAAACTCCGTCTTCGTCGATATTCACGTCGCACGCGATGCTGTATTCAGGGCCGTCTTCCCAACTGCGGGCGTAATCAAAGACAATCCGGGCTTCTCCGGCGTTTCCGGCGGATTTAAACGTCGCCCGGTAAACCCCGCCCGCTCCGGACAATTCCGTATCGGCGGGAATATATTCCTCGGCGACAGGTTCGAGCATATTTTCCGTTTCCACGCGACTTACCCACTCATAGCCCGTGGTGGCGTTGGCGTCGAGGCTGACGGTGAGAATATCGCCCGAGACCGAGAAAGAGTCCGCCCTGTCGACGAATATTTCGCCGTCATCCGCGCGAACCTGTAAAATGACCTTATCGACGATCTGACCCGAGGCGTGAGCGTAATTGAATGTAATGAGCGAATCCCCGGTCACGCCGTCGAAAGCCCTGAAGGATATGGCGAATTGCCCGCCCGAGCCGTCGAGTTCGTCGTCGTAGACCACGTATTCATTTGTCAGCATGTCTATGGCGTTTTCATTTGATATTTCGTAATCCCAGCTGTAGCCGGCGGATTCGTTGGCTTCGAGGCGAACGGTGAGCACCCGCGAATCCGTAAGCTCGATTTCGTAATCCTGCGCGGCATACGCCGCCGACGCCATCAATACCAGCCCCAGAAACAGGCATACAAATTTCTTTATCATATTATTATCCTCCTCAGTTCCTTGAATTCGCTGTTTTGACGAAAGTCGCAAATGATTTGTTGCCTTTGTCATAGTCGGCGCATCGTCCGCATATAATGTCCTGGCGGGATACGATTGTGCTGGAGGACTGTTTATGATAAACGCTCAGGCGGGGACGAGGTACAAAAGGAGGGTGAGCGCGCTAAGGCTTTGCTCGCAGGCACTCTACATGGCCATAGCCGCGCGCGCGGCGCTTTTACCGGGGGCGTCGCCGTTCGCGGTGGCTTTTTTTACGGCGGGGCTTTACGCGGGCCTCGATTTCAAGGCGCTCTTGGCGGGCTGCGTCGCGGGATTCGCGTGGGAGGCCGCGAGCCTTCCGGCGCTGGGTACGTTTGCCGGATGCCTGGCGTCTTTGGGAAGCTGGGCCTTGATAAAACGCGCGAGAAACGGCAAGTACATATTCAACGCCTGGCTTGACGAGGCGTCGAACGAGGCGTTGTCCGCGGCAAACGCCATGTTGCCCGGAGCTATTGCGGGACTTGTCGCGGGCGGGGACGCCGCGCAGGTCGTCGCCTGCTCGCTCGTCTCCATGTCCATAAGCCCCGTACTGGGCTTCGCCTTTGGCGTCAGGGGTTACAGAACGGCGCTTCTCCCGGAGGAGCGCATGTCGCTTGCGGCCGTCATTCTCATAGCGATGTGGGGGCTTGCGAACAGTCCCCTGAGCTTTCTCGTCGGGCCTTTCGCGGCGCTCATAACGCTGACGGCCTCTTATTCCGGCCCCGCGTTCGGGGCGGCGGCGGGAGCCGTTGCGGGAGTGGCGGCCGCCGTCGCCACGGGGGAAGCGACGCTGGCGGCTACGCTGTCCATAATGGGACTTACGGCGGGTCTGACGCTTCCGCTTGGGCGCGGATGGTCGTCGCTTTCGTTCATTCTGGCCAATACAGCCCTGGCTCTTTTTGTCGATATATCGGGCGTCGTCGCCCTGTCGCCCGCGGCCTGCGTCGCGACGGGCGTGATATACGCGCTGATAAAGGAAGAAACGCTTGAGAAGATTTCGGGATGGATGTGCCCGGCGTGCTCCGCGCCCGACGCGAGCGCCCTCGCGTCGAGGCTGAGACAGGCGTCCGCCCGGCGTCTGGAAGCCCTTCAAAAGGTATTTGAAACGCTAGCCGACGGCTACGGCGACTTTCCCTGCGCGGAGGACGAGCAGTCAATGACCGGAAAGCTCCGCGACACTTTGTGCGAGGGGTGCCCGGGCTACGAAAAATGCTGGAGCGGCAACGACGACCGCGCGGGAAGGCTGCTTTGCGGGCTTATAGCCGAAACGCTGAAGGGCAATCCACTGGACGAATCGGACGAACTTGCCCCCGAAAAGGCGCGGAACTGCCGACGCGCGGCGATAATACCGCGAAGGCTCGCGCCGCTTCTGAGGCGCTTCGATCAGGACAGAAAGAGGCTCATACGCTCGCGGGACAACGCGCAGACGCTCTCGAGGCATTTTTCCAGCGCCGGGAAGATAATATCAGGCATGGTCGAAAGCCTCGACGCGCCGCTGGACGTTGACAACGAAATGTGCGCCACGGCGGTCGCGGCGCTCGAACGCGAGGGCATTTCTGACGCCCGGGTTATAGTCATGAGGGGCGAGGGAATAGAAGTCGCGGCGACGAGGGACGAGATATGGCTCGAGGACGAGGCGCGTCAGGCGCAAAGGGCGCTTTCGAAGGCGCTTGGCCAACCCATGCGGGCGGCGTTTTCGCGCGGCGGCGACGTCACGCTGAGGCTGGTTCAGGCGCCGCGCCTTTGCGCGAACGTGGGCTACGCCTGCCGCCCCATGACGCCCGGCGCGCTGTGCGGGGACAGCTACGTAGCCACCGGGCTTAACGCGGGGCGCGTGCTCATAGCGCTTTCCGACGGCATGGGCGCGGGAACGAGGGCTGCCGGGGAGAGCCAGCGCACGGTTGAACTGATAAGGCGCTTCATGACGGCGGATATAGACGACAATCTGGCGCTCGACGCCATAAATCAGCTGCTTTTAATCCGCAACGCCGATGAAATGTTCGCGACCGCCGACATATGCGTAATCGACCTCAACGCGGCGCGGGCGAAATTCGTAAAGCAGGGAGCCTGCGCGTCGTACATAGTCAGGGACAGGCAGGTCGAAAAGATCGAGGGCGGCAAACTCCCGCTCGGCATACTGGACGAGGTATGTCCCGGAGCGCGCGAAACGGAGCTTCGCGAGGGGGATATAGTAGTAATGATAACTGACGGGGTCTGCGACGAGGCCAGCGACGAGGCTCTGGGATGGCTCACCCGGACGCTCATAAGCCTGTCGGACATGACCAGCGACGCCATGTGCCGCGAAATAATAAAACTCGCCGGCGAACGAGGAGCGCGCGACGACATGACCGCCATAGCCGTGAGCGTCGCGAAGGCGCGCACGGCGTGCTGACTGGCGCGGCGGGCGAGTAATTATCAACCGTCCGCGGATACGCAGCCCTCGCCCTTGCAACTTTTTTAGCCTGTCGTTCGTCCTATGAACGATAGGCACAATTTTGCCATGGTTTGATTTACGAGGTAGGTGACTGCGTGATGAATAAATCCTTAAAATCGGTAGCGCTCGCTTTTATGCTCGCGGTTGTAATAGCCGTAAGCGGCTGCTCAAATACTCCCGACACGGTCGAGGATCCGCTGTCCGCCTATGGCATAGATGGCGTCTTGCCATTTGAGACGGTCAGCCCCGAGTCCGTTATAGCCACGCCTTCCCCGTCGCCGACGATTAATCCCGACGAATTAGAGCCGGACACGGATTACGGGCGTCAGTGGCAGTCTGATACGAGCGGAGTAGACAACGCGGATGACGACGATTACGACGATTACATATCTCCCACCGCGACGCCGCGACCCGCTTCCGCCGCTACGTCCACGCCGCGACCCACGACCGCCGCGAGCGCGGCGCTTTACGAGCGCCTCGAGTACGGCGACACCGGTTCGGCCGTAAGTCAGCTTCAAAGGCGGCTTAGAAACCTGGGCTATTATACCGGAAGCGTAGACGGCGACTACGGAACGGGTACGGCAAGCGCCGTGAGGCTTTTCCAGAGCATAATGGGCTTTACGCAGACGGGCATCGCGACGGTCGCCGTTCAGGAGGCGCTGTTCAACGCGAGCGCGCCGGCGTATTCCGCGACCCCCGCGCCCACCGCGCGGCCAACCGCCACCCCTCGTCCCACCGCCCAGCCCTCGCAGTCCGGCTATACGAGGCTTCAGCGCGGCGATTCGGGAACCGCCGTAAGGCAGCTTCAGACCCGCTTAAGGACGCTTGGATACTATACGGGAACGGTGGACGGAATATATGGCGCGGGAACCGCCTCGGCGGTAATGAGGTTTCAAAACGCGCTGGGACTGGCTCAAACGGGAGTCGCGACCATAGCGGTTCAGACGAGCCTGTTCTCGTCCTCCGCGCCCTACTAC
>JAUNBY010000132.1:0-1471 GCA_030526935.1 Clostridia bacterium | reverse complement strand
CGATTATGACGACGAGTACGACGATTTTGACGATTACGAAGAAGAGGAATATCAGGAATACATACGCCTCGAACGGGGCGCGACGGGCGATCGCGTGTACGAATTGCAGCAGCGGTTGAAGGATCTGGGATATTATAACGGAACCGTGGACGGGAATTACGGCTCCAGCACCGCCAACGCGGTCACGCGGTTTCAGCAGACGGTGGGCCTCAATCAAAACGGCGTGGCGACAATAGCGATGCAGGAAGCGCTCTTCTCGACGTCCGCCCCCTCGTATACCGGCGAGGCCGAGGCCGGCACGGGCAATTATACGACCCTTTCGCCCGGCGATACGGGTGCGGCGGTGAGGCGGCTTCAGCAGCGCCTGACGGAATTGGGCTATTATTCCGGAAACGTGAACGGAACCTACAACGCCGCGACGACGGCGGCTGTAAGGCTTTTCCAGGTATCGATTGGCGTAAACGAAACCGGCGTCGCGACCGCGGCGGTTCAAACGAGGCTTTTCGCCGAAAACGCGCCGTTTTTCGAGGAAGAATCTGAAGACGAAGAGGTTGAAGGGTATATAGAGCTTAGAAAGGGCGACCAGGGTTCAGCCGTCACAAGGCTTCAGTCGCGCCTTACGGCGCTTGGGTATTATAACGGAGAGATCAATGGCACCTATAACACCAAGACCGTCAACGCCGTAAAGCGCTTTGAAAACCGCTATTCGCAGCCTGAAACGGGCGTCGCGACGGTGAGAATGCAAAGGGCGCTTTTCGCGGACGACGCGCTGCCCTACGTCTCGTCGGAACCCACCCCCACTCCCACCCCCGAAACCAAGCAGGAATATACGAGATTGTCTCAGGGGGATTCCGGCGCCAAGGTCAAGAGGCTTCAAAGGAGGCTCAAGGAATTGGGATACTTCACAGGCTCCATAGGCGGAAATTATCAGAGACTGACCATAGACGCCGTGACCCGCTTCCAGCTCGCCGTCGGCCTCAACCCCAACGGCGTGGCGACAATAGCCACTCAGGAGGCGCTTTTCGCGGATGACGCGCCCTATTACGAAACCCACAACGACGATAGTTACGACATAAGCTACTCCGAATTGAGGAGGGGCGATACCGGCTCCGACGTGACCAGCCTTCAAAGGCGGCTCATAGACCTGGGCTACATACAGGATTCCTCGGCTGTCAACGCCGGCACCTACGACGCCACCACCGCCTACGCCGTCGCCGAGGCTCAGGCCGCGCGCGGATACGACTCGGTTGGAGACGTGGCCTCGTCGGAATTCCTGCAATACCTTTTCTCGGACGCCGCCTGGGATTACGCGCTAATAGATTACGAGGGCGGTTAAAGGATTCAAAAAACAGGCGCGCGCTTTCGGGCGCGAGCCTGTTTTTTTGCGGAAATGGCGGGGATACCGGGCGATTTGGGGCCTGCAAGGCACGTTTCGCGGTAAGCGTCAAATCATTCCACTTTTTTTGACAGA
>JAUNBY010000131.1 GCA_030526935.1 Clostridia bacterium | reverse complement strand
CGGGTATTTTTAATACTCTCCGCTCAATACGCGCAATTATACACTCTACATAATAATAATATTTTTTTCATCGCAAAGGCCCGAGTTGGTGGTATAATATACTGAATATTTTTAGAGTATTATTTCTTGGTAGGGGGAGGATGTATGCTGAAGGATATTCGTTTGGGTTTGACATTTGACGATGTGCTGCTCGTTCCGCAGAAAAGCGACGTTTTGCCGCGCGACGTCGATCTGTCGGTAGAACTGGCAAAGGGCATAAAGCTCAATATTCCGTTATTATCGGCCGCCATGGACACAGTGACCGACGCGAGGCTGGCAATCGCCATCGCCAGAGAGGGCGGCATAGGCATTATTCATAAGAACATGTCCATAGAGGAACAGGCGAGTAACGTCGATAAGGTAAAGAGATCCGAAAATGGCGTGATCGACGACCCGTTCTACCTTTCCCCCGAAAACCGCGTAAAGGACGCGCTCAAACTGATGGAGCGCTATCGCATATCGGGCGTTCCCATAACGCGCGGGCGCAGACTCGTAGGCATATTGACGAACCGCGACCTGCGCTTTGAAACCGACTTCGAGCGCCCCATAAGCGAGGTCATGACAAGCAAAAACCTCATAACCGCGCCCGTCGGAACCACGCTCGACGACGCCAGGCGCATACTCGCCGCCCATCGCATCGAAAAGCTTCCCCTAGTAGACGATGACTACAACCTCTGCGGACTTATAACCATAAAGGATATCGAAAAGACCCGCAAATATCCCAATTCCGCCAAGGACGCCAACGGCCGCCTTCTGTGCGCGGGAGCCGTAGGCGTCACCAAGGACACCATGCGCCGCGTGGACGCCCTCGTAGCCGCCAAGGTAGACGCCATAGGGCTTGACACCGCGCACGGCCATTCCGCCGGAGTGACCGCCATGGTCGAAAAGATAAAGACCGCCTATCCCGACGTTCCGATTATCGCCGGAAACGTCGCCACCGCCGAGGCCACGCGCGACCTCATACTCGCGGGCGCGGACGTTGTAAAGGTGGGCATAGGCCCAGGCTCCATCTGCACGACGCGCGTGGTCGCGGGAATAGGCGTTCCTCAGATAACCGCCGTGAACGACTGCGCCGAGGAAGCGGATAAATACGGGAAAACCGTCATTGCCGACGGCGGGATCAAGTATTCCGGAGATATACCCAAGGCCATAGCCGCCGGAGCGTCGGCCGTTATGATAGGAAGCCTTTTCGCCGGAACGGAGGAAAGCCCCGGCGCGATGGAGATATATCAGGGGCGCTCGTTTAAGGTCTACAGGGGCATGGGTTCCCTGGCGGCGATGGCAGAAGGCTCCAAGGATCGCTATTTCCAGGAGGACGCTAAAAAACTCGTCCCCGAGGGAGTAGAAGGGCGCGTCCCCTATAAGGGAGCGCTGTCGGAGACGGTGTTTCAGCTAATGGGCGGACTTCGCTCGAGCATGGGATATTGCGGGGCTAAGGACATAAACGCCCTGAGGACGAACAGCCGGTTTATTCGCATAACCAACGCCGGGCTTATAGAGAGCCATCCTCACGACATAAATATAACCAAAGAGGCGCCCAATTATTCTGTGCCTGAATAGGAGTTACAGCTATGAAAAAAAGGATTCTCATCTGCGCGACAGCCGCCGTAATAGCGATTTTGCTGGGTATATCTGCCTCGGCTGAAACGCTTCCGGCCGTTTCGCAGGTCGTCAGTTCATACAGAAACGTCGGAACGCTCGCGGTCAAAGCGAAGAAACTTGCCGTCACCCCATCGAGCCCGGTTCTGCGCCTGGGCAACGACGGCACCGGAGAATCCCTGACTCTTATCGCGAAGGCGACGCCTGTCGCGGCAAGCCAGGTGTTTTCCTGGCAAAGCGCGAATCCCGCCGTCGCCACCGTCGACGAAAACGGCGTCGTGACGCCGGTGGGCATAGGATCCACTAAGATAGTCTGCCGCACGACCGACGCGTCAAATCTCCAAAAACAGGTAAAGGTGACGGTTAAGAAACTGCAGGTAAAATCCATCATCGCCGAACAGAGTTCTTATACCATCCCGCCGAACGGAACGGTTCAAATAGGCTATACCATAAACCCCGCTAACGCCTACAACCCCGCGGTCAAGTGGACGACGTCAGACGCCAAGGTCGCGACCGTGGACGCCAACGGCCTCGTCACCGCGAAAAAGCTCGGAAACTGCACTATAACCTGCAAGTCGGTTCAGTCGGGCGTGACCGCGAAGATTCGCATACGCGTCAATTTCACCGGCAGCGACGTATACTTTTTGTCGATAGGCCAGCAGAGTTATCGATCGGCGAGCATTCTGGTCGGTTGCAGGCAGGACGCGGACAGGTTCGCCGCCACCGTGGAGGCAAGCTCCTTCGGCAACTCGTCAACAGCTTCCGGAATAATACTCTACGATCAAACGGGAGAGCAGATAAGGCAGGCGCTCGATGACCTGCCATCGATGGGAATGGATGAAAACGACGTAACGTATGTCTTTTATTCGGGGCATGGGACGAGTTCCTCGGGCGGAGCCATAGTTGGCGTCGATTACGCGAGCAGCACCAGCGCCACCTCTCTCGTTAGGATAGAGGAGATAAGGGCGTATCTCGACAAGGTACCAGGCACCGTCGTCGTCGTAGTCGACGCGTGCTATTCCGGGCTTTTCATAAATTCGAAATCGACCGGCTCGGGAACCGATTTTGCGAAACTGTTTGTAAGCGCGTTTGTCTCCGCAAAAAACGGCAAGTCCCTCGTCGAGGACAACGAGTTGGCCGGCAAGTATAAGATACTTGTCGCCTGCCGCAACGATCAGCTGTCCTATATGATAGGAAACGGCTATGGAAGCGTTTTTACGCAGTTCGTCACTCAGGCCGGAGGCGTGACGGGAGTCGATACCGGAGAGATTATCGTTCAGAAAAAGATGCCGGCGGACGCCAATGGTAACGGCGCGGTGACGCTCAAGGAGCTATATAATTACGCTTATCCCAAAATACTCAAGCGGCTGAAAGCCTTGTTTGAGACTACGATAAACCAGAATATGGTGGTCTGGCCGGTTGCGGATCCGTATCCGGTGTTCGCGAGGCTGGGGTAGGGGTCAAAGGGGTATGCCGTCCCGCCGTTCGCCGCGGGAGGTATCCGTTGTGCGCGGGAGCGCTATTCGCTCCCGCTGACACTTTATTTCGAGGAGAGTTTTATAATGAAATTCACAACTGAAATGGTATCCGAAAACCTCAGGGACATATCGGGGAGCGCCATACGCGATATATTCCACCTGCTCAATAAACCCAATATGATTTCCTTCGCGGGAGGCAATCCCGCAATATCGGCGCTCGAACCCGACGTAATCGCGGGATTGGCTTCGGACGTTCTTAAAGGGCACGGCTGGAGGATATTGCAGTACGGAGCGACGGAGGGCTTCGCGCCTCTGAGGGAGAGCATCTGCGATTTCGTGTCCCGCGTGGGCTTTACGACAACGCCTGATAAGGTTCTGCCAACGCAGGGCGCTCAGCAGGCGCTCGACCTTCTCATAAAGGCCACCTGTTCAAAGTCCGACACCATGCTGGTCGAAAATCCGACGTTCCTGGGCGCGCTTCAGACAATGAGGACTTACGGCGTAAACTTAGTGGGCATGGAATCGGACGACGACGGCGTTATACCGGAATCGGTCGAACAGCTCATAAAGCGCCATAATCCCAAACTCATCTACATTATTCCGACATTCCAGAATCCGTCGGGCAAGACGCTTCCCCTGGAAAGGCGCAAGGCCATAGCCGACATCGCCAACAAATACGGCGTGCTGGTCGCGGAGGACGACCCGTACAGGGATCTTCGCTATACGGGTACGGCGCTTCCATCCATAAAATCGTTTGACAAAGACGGCTGGGTAGTATATATGGGTTCGTTCTCGAAGCTCATCTCTCCCGGTCTGCGCGTGGGCTACGCCGTTGTAGATGACGAGACGCTTATGAGAAAGCTCGTCATAGGCAAGCAGTCGACCGACGTGCATTCGCCCATACTCAACCAGGCGATAGTGGACGCCTATCTCAGAAACGGCCTCATGCCCGGCCATATAGAGAAGATTTGCGCGAATTACAAGATACAGTTAGACCACATGCTCGATAAGATCAACTCCTTCCCCAAGGGCGTCAAGTGTCGGCATCCCGAGGGCGGGCTGTTCGTATGGGTCGAGCTGCCGGAAAGTATCAACGCGACGAAAATGCTTCCCGAAGCGGTCGAAAAAAACGTGGCATACGTTCCCGGAACGCACTTCTTCTTCGACGGAGGGCGCGACAACACCATGAGGCTCAACTTCTCAAACAGCGAGCCAGAGCAAATCGACAGCGGCATGGATATACTGGGCAAGCTCATCGCCGCGAAGTTATAATATCAGGGGGGTTTATTATGAACGGCCTGGAGATACTGCGCGAAAGAGGTTTCGTCGCACAGATTACCTACGAGGACGAGCTTGAAAAGCTATTCGCCTCCGGCGAGAGCCTGACGTTTTACACGGGCTTTGATCCCACCGCCGACAGTTTGCATATAGGCCATTATATACCCATAATGGCCATGGCGCACCTTCAGAAGGCCGGGCACAAGCCCATAGCCCTCATGGGCGCGGGTACCGCCATGATAGGCGACCCGTCCGGCAAGACCGACATGCGCCGCATGATGACGGTAGAGACCATAGACTCCAACGTAGAGCACATAAAAAAGCAGATGAGGCGCTTTCTCGATTTCGACGAGAACAACCCCAACCACGCCATAATCGTCAACAACGCCGACTGGCTGCGGACGCTCAACTTCATGGACTTTTTGAGGGACGTTGGCGCGCTTTTCTCGGTAAACAGGATGCTCACCGCCGACTGCTACAAGCAGCGCCTCGAAAAGGGACTTACGTTCCTCGAGTTCAGCTATATGCTCATGCAGAGCTACGACTTCCTCGAGCTTTTCAAGCGCTACGGGTGCGTGATGCAGACCGGAGGCGACGACCAGTGGTCGAACATGCTCTCCGGCGCCGACCTCATCCGCCGCAAGGAGCGCAAGTCCGCCTTCGCTCTTACGTTCAAGCTCCTTCTGACCCACGACGGGCGCAAGATGGGCAAGACCGAAAAGGGCGCGCTGTGGCTCGATCCCAATAAGACCAGCCCCTACGAGTTTTTCCAGTATTGGAGAAACGTGGACGACGCGGATGTCGAAAAGTGCCTGGCGCTGTTGACGTTCCTCCCCATGGACGAGGTCAGGCGTCTGGGCGCTTTGAAGGACTCGGCCATAAACGAGGCGAAGGTCGTTCTGGCCTACGAGGTGACCAAGCTCATCCACGGCGAGGAGGAGGCCAAAAAAGCCCGCGACGCGGCGGCGGCGCTGTTCTCCGGCGCGGGAACGGCCGGTTCCACTCCCAAGACCGAGATAACTAAGGAACAGCTCGACGAGGACAGCCGCGTGTGCAACCTGGCCGTATTGTCGGGTCTTTGCAAGAGCAAGGGCGAGGCCAGGCGCACGACATTGTATATAAACGATAAAAAGGTCGAGGACGTGGACGAGCGCGTATCCGAGGACGATTTGAAGGGCGAGGGGCTTTTGCTTCGGGCCGGAAAGAAAAAATACGCGCTCCTCGTCTTAAAGGCGTGAACCCCTATAAGACGCTTTTAAAGGCGGGAGAGGATCAGTTCATCGTCAACAAATCCCGCTTCATAGGCCACGCCGCGCCGGTTACGACAGTGGAGGAAGCGCTGGGCTTTCTCGAAAAGACCCGAAACGAGCACCGCGACGCCAATCACAATTGCTTCGCGTACATATTGGGCGTCAACAAGGGCATCATGCGCTATTCCGACGACGGAGAGCCTTCCGGCACGGCGGGGCTTCCCATCATCGAAGTGATGAAGGCTCGAGACGTGACGGACTGCGCCGTGGTCGTGACCCGCTATTTCGGGGGAATACTGTTGGGCGCGGGGGGACTGGTCAGAGCCTACGCGCAGGGCGCCAAGATCGCGCTCGACGCGGCGGGCGTCGGAACCATGCATCCCACGTCGAGGTATATGATAGATATGAGCTATCCTCTGCTCGGAAAAATCGAGCACTTCCTCAAGGACAAGCCCGCCATAGTCGAGGATAAGACCTTTACCGACACGGTGACCATGACGCTCATCGTCAGGCAAATAGACGAGCGGGAACTGATAGACGGCCTCGCGTCCGCCTCGGACGGCAGGATAGAGGCCATAAGGCTCGAGGAGATATACCTGCCGTGGGCGGAGTAAATACGATTCTATTTTAGGAGGGACTATATATGGTAAACTTCATAAAAACTGATACCCTCAAGCAAAAGCCGACCGACGAGAGCAAATTGGGATTCGGGCGCATATTCACCGATTACATGTTCACCATGCGCTACTCCCCCGAAGAGGGCTGGCACGACGCGGTGGTGGAGCCTTATCACGCCTTTGAGATGGATCCCGCCGCGATGGTTCTGCACTACGGCCAGACCATATTCGAGGGACTTAAATGCTATCGCCGCGAGGACGGCGGACTGCAGCTTTTCCGCCCCCGCGACAACTTCGCCCGCATGAACATATCCGCAGAGCGCCTGTCAATACCGCAATTCGACGCGGATCTCGCGCTCGAGGGACTGCTGAAGCTTCTCGACGTCGAAAGGGACTGGGTTCCCCATCAGAAGGATACCTCTCTCTACATCCGCCCCTTCATCATCGCGACCGACCCTTATGTGGGCGTTCGCGCGTCAAACAGCTATATATTCTGCATAATCCTCTCCCCCGTCGGCGCTTACTACGCTCACGGGCTTTCCCCGGTCGGTATTTACGTCGAGGATAATTACGTCCGCGCCGTCCGCGGAGGCTTCGGCTTCGCCAAGACCGCGGGCAATTACGCGGCGTCGCTCAAGGCCGGAGAGGAAGCCAAGAAAAAGGGCTTTGACCAGGTTCTCTGGCTCGACGGCGTGGATCGCAAGTACGTGGAGGAAGTCGGCTCCATGAACATGATGTTCGTTGTGGACGGCGTTTTGAAGACCCCGGCGCTCAACGGCTCGATACTGGCTGGCATCACCCGTGACTCGATTCTGAAGCTCGCCGAAAAGGACGGCATCAAAACGTCCGAGGAGCGCATAGCCATCGCCGATATATTCGCCGCCGCCGATGAAGGAAAGCTCGACGAGGCTTTCGGAACCGGCACCGCCGCGGTCGTCTCCCCCGTAGGCGAGCTTTGCTGGGAGGGCAGAAAGATAACCGTCTCGTCAGGCGAAATAGGCCCCATAACCGCCAAGATGTATAATCAGCTCACCGACATACAGTGGGGTCGCGCGGAAGATCCGTTCGGCTGGATAATGAAGTTGTGATAGACGAAACCGTTCCAAACGGCGTAAGGGATATGCCCGTCGCGAAATACCTCTTAAGGGCGTATCCCCTGCTTCCCGGATGGGTCGCGCGCGAGGCGCTCAAAAAAAGGGACGTGAGGGTGAACGGCGAGAAGGTCACAGCCGCGAATGTCTCGGCGGGCGACCGCGTAATGGCCTATGTGCCTGACAGGTACACGGGGGGCAAACTCGATATAATCTACCATAAAGACGGCCTTCTCGTCATCGACAAGCCCCCGGCGCTTCCCGTGGACGTTGACGCGCTGGGGATAGGTTCCGACACCGTTCTGACCAGAGCCAGAGCCATCGAACCGAACGCCCGGCTTTGCCACCGGCTTGACGCGGGGACGGGAGGCGTTTTGCTCCTCGCGACCGACGACGAGGCGTATGAAAAGGCAGTCGAGGCGTTTAAAAACCACGAGATAAAAAAGATCTACGAATTGATTGTAAAGGGCAGGCCGCCCGTGAGCGGGACTCTCGTCCATTATCTGCACAAGGACGCGAAAACCGCCCTTGTAAGGGCATACGACAGCCCCGCGCCGGGGCGCGTCGAGGCCAGATTGAATTACAGAAGCGTCGAGTCGTCGGGCGATTCGTCGAAGGTGGAAGCCGAGATAAT
>JAUNBY010000130.1 GCA_030526935.1 Clostridia bacterium | reverse complement strand
ACGCCCTTGCGCTCGTTGATGAGCTTCTGGTTGAGCGTCTGATTGGTCACGCGCACGTGACCCTTGAGGGGGAGTATCTTGGCGTCGATGGCGTCGAGTATCCAGCCAGGCTGCGGGAAGAAGTCGTCTTCCAGCTCGTGGGCGGGGGTGATCCAGTTCTTCGACGCCACGACGACCGGCGGGGCGTCCAGCTCGTCGAAGGCCATTTCGGTTATCTGGCGGGCGACCTCGCTCGCGAAGGAGTTGCGCTCGCAGGCGTCGGTGACTATCACGAGGCGGCCGGTCTTCTTGACGGACTCGATGAGCGTGTCGTAGTCGAACGGAACCATTGTGCGCGCGTCGATTATCTCGGCCTCGACGCCGTACTTGGCCTTAAGTTCGTCCGCGGCCTTTATGGCTCTGTAGAGAACCGCGCCGAAGGTGAGTATGGTTATGTCCTTGCCCGGGCGCTTTACGTCGGCCTTGCCAAAGGGTATCTCGTAGTATTCGGCGGGTACGCCGCCCTCGTGGAACAATTCGCCCACGTCGTAAATGCGCTGGCTCTCGAAGAACACCACGGGGTCGGTTCCGCTCAGCGCGGTTGCCATCAGACCCTTAGCGTCGTAGGGAGTCGCGGGGAAGGCGACCTTGAGTCCCGGTATGTGAGCGGTCAGGCTCGTCCAGTCCTGAGAGTGCTGCGCGCCGTACTTGGAACCTACGGAAACGCGAAGCGTCACGGGCATCTTGATTATGTCGGCGGACATGGCCTGCCACTTGGACATCTGGTTGAACACCTCGTCGCCCGCGCAGCCTAAGAAGTCGCAGTACATAAGCTCGACAAGCGCGCGGCCTCCGGCCATGGCGTAACCTACCGCGGAGCCGACTATGGCCGACTCGCTGATGGGCGAGTTGAAAAGGCGGTGATACGGAAGCGCCTCGGTAAGTCCGCGATATACCGCGAAAGCGCCGCCCCAGTCGCGCACGTCCTCGCCGTAGCTTACGAGCGTGGGATCTTTGTAGAACCTGTCGATTATCGCCTCGAACAGGCCGTCGCGAAGCTGATAAACCTTGTTCTTCGATACGGGCTTGCCGTCCTTATCGAGGCCGAAGCGCTCCTTCCTGGCGATGGCCTGAACGCGCGGGTTCTCCTCCATGGGCATGAGCACGTCGGGCTTGGCGTCTGAGAAGGCTTCTACGTGGCCGTTGGTGAACATCATGTCGGCCAGTTCGTCGGGATTCTTCACAAGATCCATTCTCGGGGAAATGCCGTCGTCTATCGAGAGCTTGAAGTTGGCGAGTATAAGCTCATTGACCTTCTCGTCTATGGCTTCGATCTCGGACGCGTCGGCTACGCCCGCCTCGATGAGCTGTTTGCGGTACTCGACGATGGGATCGTACTCCTCCCATTCGGCGATCTCTTCCTTGGTGCGGTAGGAAGACGAGTCGGACGGGCTGTGTCCCGCGAAGCGGTAGGTCAACACGTCCATGAGCACCGGGCCTTCGCCCTTCAAAAGTAGTTCCTTCTTGCGGCCCATGGCCTCGATAACCGCGAGGGGGTTGAAGCCGTCGACGCGCTCGGCGTGCATCTGGTTGGGGTTGAAGCCAACGCCCATGCGGGCCAATACGTCGTAAGCCATGGTCTCGCCCGTGGTCTGGCCGCCCATGCCGTACTGGTTGTTGATGATGTTGAACAGAACCGGCAGTCCTCCGCGCATGTCCTCGTCCCAAAGCTGGGTGAGCTGACCCATTCCGGCCATGTTGAGAGCCTCCAGAACCGGGCCGCGCCCGAGGGAACCGTCGCCTATGTTCGCGACCACGATGCCCGGCTTGCGGTTTACGCGCTTATAAAGCGCCGCGCCCATCGATATGGTGCCGCTGCCGCCGACGATGGCGTTGTTGGGATAGATGCCGAAGGGGGTGAAGAAGGTGTGCATTGAGCCGCCGAGACCGCGGTTGAAGCCCGTCTCGCGGGCGAATATCTCAGCCATCGCGCCGTAGAGCAAAAAGTCAATGGCCAGCTCTTTTACGCTTTCGTGCTTCTCCTTCTCGACGACCAGAAGCGTCTGGCCGCCAAGGAAGTTCTTCATTATGTTCATAAGCTCGTCGTCGGAGAGCTTCTCGATGGCCGAGAGGCCCTTGGCGAGTATGTCGGAGTGGGCGCGGTGGGAGCCAAATATGAAGTCGTTTATGTCCAGATGGAAAGCGGTTCCGACGGCGGCGGCTTCCTGTCCCATCGACAAATGGGCGGGGCCGGGATGGTTGTAGGCTATGCCCTTGTATTCGCCGGTCTTCTTGATGAGGTTGATCATCGTCTCGAACTCGCGGAGCATGAGCATATCGCGATATATATCGGTGAACTGCTGCTTTGTGTAGTTGCCGATTTCGTCCTTGACGCCCTTCTGATACTGATTGATCTGTATATCCTTAAACTTCAGGACGCCGGGCTTGCGCATCTGCTTGGGATCGATGTAAAGCTGCTTGGACATTGTACTCTCTCCTTATAATTAATCCTTAAACTCCCAGATTACTTCGCGAATGATTTCCGATACGGTCGGGTGCGGGAATATGAGCTCCTTAACGTCCCTGACGCGCAGCTCGGTTTCTATGAGCGCCGCCGCGCCCCAGATTATCTCGGAGGCGTAGCCGCCTATCATGTGAACGCCTATTATGTTGCGGTGCTTCTTGTCCACGAGTATCTTGCAAAGGCCGTCGCCGCCCTCGTTTTCGGCCACGAACCTGCCCGCGTAGCGCATGGAGAGCTTCTTGACCTCGTAGTCTATGCCGGCTTCCTTCGCGGCTTCCTCGGTAAATCCTACCGCCGCGACCTCGGGCTTGGCGTATATGACGGAGGGATTGGCGTTGTAGCGCATTACGTCGGACTTGCCGAGCATCGTGTTTACCGCGACCTCGCTCTCGCGATAGGCGGTGTGAGCCAGCATATTGTGTCCGTTTACGTCGCCCGCCGCGTATACGTTTTCTACGTTAGTGCGGCCTTTATTGTCGGTGACTATGCCCATGCGGGTGGTCTCGACGCCTATGGTATCAAGGCCAATGTCTCCAAAGTCGGCCCTGCGGCCTATGGAGCACAGAACCTTATCGGCCTCGACCTCGCAGACCTTGCCTTGGGCGTCCTCGTAGACGACCTTGCCGGGTTCGACCGCCGTGACCTTGGCCCCGAGCCTGAAATCGACGCCCTTTTTCTGATATTCCTTCAACAGCAGCGTCCTTATCTCGCCGTCGGTGGGGCCGGCTATGTGGTCGAGCATTTCGACGACGGTTACGTGAGAACCGGCGACGTTGTAGTAAGCGCCCATCTCAAGTCCGATTACGCCGCCGCCTATTATGACGAGCTTCGCGGGAACCGCGTCGAGTTCCAGCACCTCGCGGTTGGTGAGCACGAATCCGGTCTTGTAGTTCTCGCGCAGTCCCGGTATAGGGGGCATTACGGGGACGGAGCCGGTTGCTATCAACAGCTTCTTAGCCTCGTATACCTGTCCCGCCGCCTCTACCGCGAAGCCGCCTTCGACGCGGCCTGTGATCTTGGCCTTTTCCTTTACGACGGTCACGCCGTGGGCCTTCATCTTGGCTCCGACGCCGCCGACCAGCGTCTTTACGACCTTGCCGCGACGGGCGACGACGGCCTTGTGGTCGAGCGTCGCGCCCTCTATTTTGACGCCGTACTTGTCGCCGTGAACGGCCTGCTCGTAAATTTTCGCGGAATTGAGAAGCGCCTTGGAGGGTATGCAGCCCTCGTTGAGGCAAACGCCGCCCAGAGAATTTTTCTCGAACAGGCAAACGCTCATCCCAGCGGACGCGGCGCGCTCCGCTCCCAGATAACCGGCGGGACCTCCGCCAATGACAATCAAATCGTACATTATAATACCCCCTTAACCCCTCGCGAGAAGCAATGTGAAGCTTTCCAGATTGTCCTTGAGGCTCTTGAGGAACCTCGACGCGGGCATACCGTCCAGCGCCCTGTGGTCGTAGGTGAGCGAAAGGTTCATCGCCGGGTACATGACCATCTGCCCTGCTACGTCCTTAACCCTCGTCGTTATCCCGCAAACGCCCAATATGCCCGTCTGGGGCGGATTGATTACGGGCGTGAAGGATTCGATGCCCAGGCTTCCTACGTTGGAGACGGTGAATGAGCCGCCCTGAAGCAGATCCGGGTCGATGGCGCCGGACTTGCAGGCCTTGGCCAGTTCCTTGGCCTTGTCGCTCAACTCCTTGAGGCTGAGCGTGTCGGCGGCGAAAATCGTCGGAACCATGAGTCCCCTGTCGGTATCGACGGCCATTCCGAGGTTGACGTGGCGGAAATACTTCATGGTCTTCCCGTCGTCAATCAGGTTGGCGTTGAGCGCGCGGTTTTCGGGCTGCATGAGCGTCTTTGCGACCGCGTACATCACGATGTCGTTGAGAGAAATCTTGTCCATGCCAAACGGCTCGCCCTTTTCCTTGAGGGTCTTTCGAAGCGCCTGAATCGCGGTGCAGTCGAAGGAGAGGTTGTGGGTGAGCTGAGCCATGGAGCTCAGAGACAGGCTCATCGAGCGGGCGATGACCTTGCGGATGTTGGTCATTGGCTCGGTGTAGAACTCCGGCTCCTGAGCCTTTTCGACGGCCTTGGCCGCGGCGGGAGCGGCAGCGGCAGCGGCGGGCCTGGCTTCGAGGTCGACGAGCGTGACGCGTCCGCCCAGGCCGGTTCCGGCGGTTCCGGGGACGAAGTCGTCTCTGGCGGCGGGGGTTATGACGGCTCCCGCGTCGACGAGCGCCTGAACGTCTCGGGCGATGACGCGACCGTCGGGGCCGGTGGGAGAGACGCGGCTCAAGTCGGCGCCGGTCTTACTGGCCAGGGCGCGCGCCCTGGGGGAGATCTTCATTTCGCCGGATATGGGCGTCTGAGCCTGCGCCTCGACAGGCTGCTCGACTGGCGTCTCTTTGACGGTTTCGACGGCTTCGGGGGCTTTCTGTTCGCCCCTGGGATCGAACTGCGCGTAGTCCTCGCCCTCGTTGCCTATGACGCACATATTGTAAAGACATGGCACGTCGTCGCCCTCGCCGTAGAACGCGGCCAGCAGCGTGCCCTCGACCTTGGATTCCTCCTCGAACGCGGCCTTGTCCGTCTCGTAGGAGAAAAGTAAATCGCCTGTCGCGACCTTGTCGCCGGGCTTTTTAAACCATTTCGTGACGATACAGCTTTCAACTGTATTGCCCTGACGGGGCATGATTACCGGTACAGCCATAAGCACCCTCCAGTTAGCGTGTTTGCACACATATTTTATAACTCCATTATAGTCCATCACAGGCCGCCGTTCAATCGTAGCGCTTAAAATTTCCTTCGAATTAAATCAGATTAACATAACTGGCGGGGAAATGGGCGCGGGCATTCTCGCATCAAATCGGGTAAAATTAAAACGTACACAATTGACATTCTGTACAGTTTTGAGTATAATGGGCATTGAAGGAGGTGGACGTATGATTCGAGCGTTGAATGCCACTGACGTCCGTAAAGACTGGAGCGCATTCGTGGACGCCACAATCCGTGTCAAGCCGCAGTTCTTTAAGCGCACAAGAGACTACCTGTTCGTGTCAGATCTTCACTTTATGGAAGATTTAGTCGTCGGCTACTCTTATACGGCAAAGCGAATGGACGAAGAAGACGGCTCAGTCACTCTCGAACTCAACGAACTCGATTTGGTTGAGAACGGAAAAGACGAAGCCGAAGCGAAAGAGAAGCTCGCCGCGGCGATTCTGGAGTATTCCGAAGACTATTACAACGATTTTTCCTATTGGAGCAGCGCGCCTAACAGGAGTGCGCATCTTCCTTACGTGTTTAAGGCGCTATTTATCGGCGACGCTCAGAAGATTGGAGAGAACATCACTTGCCAAGCTGGAAAGAGTTAAAACGTTTCTGCGAACACGATGGCTGGGAACTGTATAAGATGACAGACCACTACTTTTTCCGTAAACGAGATGAAAGCGGTAACGTTCGATTCACGGTCTCCATGAACCCCGGTCAGATAAACGGAAATCTGTGGAACGTTATTCTAAAGCGGCAGTTGCAGGTAAGCAAGGAGTATTTCAACTCCAAGCTGTAAACCAGTCATATGAGAATAATAGGTATAGAATATAGTAAAACGCAGAGGGAAGAGCTTCCGCGACGAAAAAGCCGGGCGTTCGACGCCCGGCTTTGACGATAATTTGAGAGGCTATGATCCTGGCTTTTAGCTTTCGTAGATCGAACCCGTCACGGCGTGAAGCGCCGCGAGCCTCGCGAAGCAGGTGGTCTTGCCCTGCATGGTTCCGCCGTACATCTGCGGATAGCTGTTGTTGAAGAAGCCGCCCATGTCGTTGCCTATGACGTAGAGGCCATGTATGGGCTCGTCGTCATCGTTGACGGCTTCGAGGTTGAGATTTACGCGCACGCCGTTCATCGTCGCAAGCAGCCATTCGCCAATGGCTATGCCGTAGAACGGGCCTTTTCTGATGGGCGTCATGTCCTTGGGTTGTTTTCCGAAGTCGTCGTCAACGCCCTTGTCGCACAGCTCGTTATACCGCTCCACGGTCTTTGCGCAGGTTGCCACGGCCTCATCGTCCATGCCGAGCTGCCTTGCCAGATCCTCTATGGTGTCGGCGACCTTGAGTTTTCCGCTGTCGAGGGCGGGCTTTATATAGACGTTATAGAATTCTTCCTCGCTCTTGCAGGGGAACACGCCGGGGAGCACCTCGCTGTTGCGCGCGCCGGGAACCGCCACCACGCGCGAGCAGATGGTCGAGTGGAAGGCGTTGACGTCCGACCAGTAATTGGAGTCGAATATCTGATAGCAGAACTTTCCGGGCTGGCGAAGCCAACTGTTGATGTGGAAGTCATAGGGAAGATCCTCGTTTGCGAAGCGCTCGCCGTTTACGTTCACGTTGAGCCACGGCTGGCTTCCCGGCCACCATATATCGCTCAGGGCGCTGTCGTAAGGCGCGCCCACGTGATGGTCGAGGTTTATGGCCGCCCTGTCGAACGCGCAGCCGCCCGCGTGGTTGCGGTCGATGGCGGCGCCGCACCACATGGCCATTTTTATGCCGTCGCCGTTGGCGAACGCGCAGCCCAAGTTATTGCAGATGCAATTCTTGTCGCGATAATTGAGCGCGTCCATCATTTCAGGATTTCCGCCGTATCCGCCGGTGGACATAATTACGCCCTTAGAGGCGTTGACCTGTATATACTTGCCGTCGGACGAGCGCTTCACGATGATGCCCGTCACGCGCCCGTCGTCGCCCTGAACGAGTTGTTCCGCGGTGTGCTGGAAAAGCTTCGTGACGCCGTAGTCGTCGCCGTACTCCACCCAGACGGGGTTGGCTATCTGGCTTCCCATCATATTGGGGCCGAGTTCCTCGAATTCGCCCCTGTAGACGGTGTGAGTCTGAACCTTGTTCATATAAAGGGTTTCCTTCATGTCGGTTTCGATGAACATGTGAACGCCCTTTTTCTCCATCATGTCTATGTACCAGTCCATTGTGCGGCCGGATTCGTTTACCCACAGCGCTATGAGCCGCTGATCGACTTCATAGCTTCCGTAGCGGCAGATGTCGTTTATGATTTCGTTTAATTCTTCCTGGGTATATTCTATGCCGTATTTTTCCTTCATGAGCTTCGTATTGTACGCGCCCATTTCGCCCGCCCAAGTGATAGGCCCGGCGTTTTTCTCGACCCACACGACCTTAGCTCCCAGATCCGCGGCGGATATGGCCGCCACGCAGCCGCCGTTGCCCGCGCCAACCACCACTACGTCCGTATCGATGACCTCGGATATGTCGGTGATGGGTTCCGGCTTTTTGAAGTAGTTCTCGTCGTACCACTTGCCGCCCGCGACATTCGCCTCATTCTGTTGAGCGGCGCTTGCCGCGTCCTGAGCAAAAACCGTTACGCCGCTTCCCAGCGCTCCCAATGTCACCGCGCCCGCGGCCATGCCCTTAAGAAAATTTCTGCGTGAAATCTCGCCCTTCATGATGAATCCGCCTTTCACAATATTTTCCGATAAATGCACAATATCAGTCTATCACATTAAATAAAGATTGTCAAT
>JAUNBY010000129.1 GCA_030526935.1 Clostridia bacterium | reverse complement strand
TTTACGCTTCCCCTCTTGATCTCTCGCTTGATCGTGCTCTTGTCCCTGTATAGCGAAAAAAAATATGCGAGACTTGCTAAATAAATTTTTTCGATTGACATTGAAAAATATATATGCTATAATACGAGCGAAACGTTTAGCAATAGAACTTTTTGACTAAGGATGCGCAAATGATGTGTATAACAGGCGCCGTCCGCGAAGATTGGTTTTTATTGTGAGATCTTATGAGTTGTCATGTAAGGGAGGGATAGCGTGGCTGATGTTCTTCTGAAAATGGAAGGAATAGAAAAGTTTTTTCCGGGCGTTCACGCGCTGAGCAACTGTCACTTCGAGCTTTGCGGCGGCGAGGTTCACGCTCTGGTCGGAGAAAATGGCGCGGGCAAATCAACGCTTATGAAGGTGCTGACCGGAATATATAAGCGCGACGCAGGAAATATATTCTATAAGGGGCAACCCATCAACCCCGCGTCTCCCGACGAGGCGCAAAAGCTGGGCATAGGTATAATTCATCAGGAATTAAACCTCATGCCGCATCTGACCGTCGCCGAAAATATCTATATAGGCCGCGAACCTATGCGCGGCGTATTTCTCGACAAGAAAAAGGCCAACGAGAACGCGAGAAAGCTCCTGGAGTCCCTGGGACTGGATATAAAGCCGACCACCATAGTCAAAGATCTTTCCGTCGCCAGGCAGCAGATGGTCGAAATAGCCAAGGCGCTGTCCTTTGAAAGCGAACTGCTTATAATGGACGAACCGTCCGCCTCCCTCACCGATAAGGAGATAGACGAGCTTTTTAAATTCATCAGGGAGATAAAGTCCCGAGGTCACGGCATAATCTACATATCTCACCGGCTCGACGAACTTCCGGTCATTTCCGACCGCATTACCGTCATGCGCGACGGGCAGTACGTCGCGACCGTCAACACGAAGGACGTGACAAAGGAAGAAATCATATCGATGATGGTCGGGCGCACGATATACGAAAAGCCCAAGACCAAGTCGAACGTCCCCGAAGACGCGCCCGTTGTCCTAGAGGTAAACGGCATGATGGCGCAGAACGTCAAAAACGTGTCCTTCAAGCTCAGAAAGGGCGAAATACTGGGCTTCGCCGGGCTTATGGGCGCGGGACGGACAGAAACCATGAGGGCGCTTTTTGCCGCCGATCCCCGCACTTCAGGCGAGGTAATACTAAATGGCAAAAAAGTCGATATACATTCCCCGTCCGACGCCGTCGAAAACGGCATAGGCTATCTGAGCGAGGACAGAAAGCGCTACGGCGTCGCGCTGGGTCTTTCCGTGAGGGACAACTCGGTCATGGCAGACCTTGAAAACTACGTCGTCGGCAAGATTTTCATGAACGATAAGGCCATTGAAAAAGTTACCGTCGAATACATAGAAAAGCTCGCCACAAAGACCCCCTCGACCTCTCAGCTCGTCAAAAACCTCTCCGGCGGCAATCAGCAAAAGGTCGTCGTGAGCAAGTGGCTCATCCGCAATTGCGACATACTCATTTTCGACGAGCCTACAAGGGGCATAGACGTAGGCGCAAAGAGCGAGATATATCAGCTTATGAACAACCTCGTAAAAGAGGGCAAGTCCATAATAATGATCTCGTCCGAGCTTCCGGAACTGTTGCGAATGTCCGACAGGCTTTACGTTATGTCTGAGGGATATGTCACGGGAGAGCTTGACATTTCCGAAGCCACTCAGGAGAAAATTATGACCCTGGCGACGGCAGCCATGGCGTGATTATAAAGGGAGGAAAACACATGTCCAAGAAATTCGATTGGCAAAAGCTTCTCGCGCCGGCGGTTCTGGTGCTGCTGTACGCGGTGTTCTCGATATTAAGCCCGAACTTCTTTTCGTTCGACTATCTGGTCAACATACTCAACGCCTCTTATTATATCGGCTTTCTGGCTCTCGGCGTAACGTTTGTCATAATCACGGGCGGCATAGACCTGTCGCTTGGAACGACCATGATGACGGGCGCGCTTTTGGGCGGTTACGCCTATACCTCGTGGGGATGGAACATATGGGTGTGTCTCGTCTTCGCGGTTCTCGTTTCCACCATAATCGGCCTTATAAACGGCGCTCTGGTAGCTTACTGCAAATTGCCTCCGTTCATAGCCACGCTGGGTATGCAGATGGTCGGCATGGGCTTTGGCGCCATCGTCACCAAGGTCATGACCATGCGCTATCCCACCATAGGCACGGCGGACGGATTTTTCAAAAACGTGTTCTACAAGACGTCCAATGATTTCGTCCTGCCCGGCTTCCCCATAGGTGCGGTGTGGCTGGCGCTCGCGTTCGTGGTGGCGTATATAATTCTTAATAAGACGAAGTTTGGCCGCTATACCTACGCGATGGGCTCCAACTACGAGGCTGCCCGCCTGAGCGGCATACGAACCGAAAAATACAAAATGCTCGTATATACCCTGTGCGGCTTCTTCTGCGGACTCGCCGGCATATTCTACGCCGCCGTCTATACGACCATCATCCCCTCGACCGGAACCGGACACGAAACGCTCGCCATAGCCGGCGTCGTCATCGGCGGAACGTCGATGGCGGGAGGCTCGGGAACGCTCGTGGGCACCATAATCGGCGTATTTGTAATGTCGGTTCTCAAGCAGGGTCTTATGTCCCTTGGCCTTCAGGGTCACTGGCAGACTTTCTTCACCGGTATCGTCGTCATCGGCGCGGTTCTCCTCGACCAGTACCGCCTTAAGAAAGCTGCCGAGGTAAGAAAACCCCAGTAAGGGATAATTATGATTCTAACGGTTAAACGCCGTGGAATAAACAAAATTAGGAGGAATATTTTCATGAAGAAACTTCTCTCAATCGCGCTGGCTCTCATGCTGGTTCTCGCGATGGCGGCACCGGCGTTCGCGGAAGGCGAGTACATCGCCATCATCTCCAAGGGCTTCCAGCATCAGTTCTGGCAAACCGTTCTGATGGGTTCCGAACAGGCCGCCGCCGACTACAACGTCGAAATCACCTTCGACGGCCCCGCCTCCGAGTCTGAAATATCCGTACAGATCGACCAGCTCAACGCCGCGCTGGCTAACAACCCCGCGGCTTTGTGCCTCGCGGCGCTCGATACCGAGTCCGTCACCGAGCAGCTCCTTTCCGCTCAGGAAAAGGGCATCCCGGTAATCGGCTTTGACTCCGGCGTGCCGAACGCCCCCGAAGGAACCATAGCTTCCACCGCTTCCACCAACAATGAGAACGCCGGCGCTCTCGCCGCGACCGAAATGATAAAGATCGAAGCGGTCGTCTCAGCCCTCGAAGCCGCCACCGCCGAAGCTCCCGTAACAGTCGCGGTGTTCTCTCAGGACGCCACCAGCGCTTCCGTTACCGGCCGCACCATCGGCTTCCTCAACGAGTTCAAGGCTCTGTGCGAGGAAATAAAGCCCGGCCAGGTCGCCATCACCGGACATGACAGGTATGCCGAAGCTTCCGCCGAGCCCATGGCCATCGACATCAACGTCAACGTCCCCGCCTCCACCAGCTCCACCGACTGCCAGACCACCGCTCAGGGCATTCTCGCCAAGGACAACCTCGTGGCGATATTCTGCTCCAACGAAGCCTCAGTCGGAGGCGTTCTGGCCGCTACCACCGACGGCAGCGACCTCGACCGCGAGAATGGCAGATATAAGGATCTGATCGTCATCGGCTTCGACGCCGGCGTCAACCAGAAGACCGCCGTTCGCGAGCAGTGGTTCTACGGCTCCGTCACCCAGGATCCCTACATGATCGGCTACTATGCGGTCGAACTGGCCGTCAAGGCCATCAACGGCGAGCCCATCGACGAGATAGTCGATACCGGCTGCCAGTTCTACACCTATGAGAACATGGACGATGAAGCCATCGCTCCGCTGCTGTACGACTAATACATAGACATTCATCCGCAAAGAGGGGCTAAAAGCCCCTCTTTGGCGTATAAAGGAGATGCACATGTCAGGATTTGAATTGGCCGCCGACGCGGTAAACCCCGAAACCATAAGAAAGATCTCGCTCAACAACGGCATGACCATGCCGCCCATAGGTCTTGGCACGTTCGGCTCCGACCATGTTGACGCCGATACGGTCGCCTCCGCCGTCGCCGAAGCTTTGAAAATCGGCTACCGCTTTATAGACTGCGCGAGCTGCTACGGCAACGAGCGCCAGATTGGAGACGCTTTCGCAAGCGCCTTCTCTCAGGGACTTGACAGGAAAGAACTGTTCGTTTTGAGTAAGCTCTGGAACGATATGCACGCTCCCGGGGACGTGGAAAAAAGCTGCAAGAAATCCATCGCGGATTTGCGGGTTGGGTATCTTGATTGCTACATGGTTCACTGGCCGTTCCCCAATTACCACGCGCCGTTTTGCGACGGGGACGCGCGAAATCCCGATTCACGCCCGTATATTCACGAGGAATTCATTCTGACGTGGCGGGCGATGGAAAAGCTCGTAGACGATGGATTGACCCGCTCGATCGCGGTTTCCAACGTGACCATACCAAAGCTCGAACTCTTGCTGCGCGACGCGCGCATAAAGCCCGTGATATGCGAGATGGAACTGCACCCGTCGTTCCAGCAGGGCGAGCTTTACCAGTACTGCGTCGATCACGGGATACAGCCCGTGGGTTATTCCCCGATAGGCTCCCCCGCCCGCCCCGACAGGGACAAGGCTCCGGGGGATATAGTCGATACGCGGATGGACGAGGTCGTATCCGTCGCCCGCGCGCACGGCGACCATCCCGCCGTGACATGCCTTAAATGGGCCGCCTCGCGCGGACACGTGCCTATACCGTTCTCGACCAAGAGGGTCAATATGCTGGCCAATCTGAAAGCCGTGGCTAATCCAGACCTGAGTCCGGCTGAAATATCGCTTCTCAGAGGATGCGACAGAAACTGCCGCCTGATTAAGGGGCAGGTCTTCCTGTGGAACGGGGCAAACGACTGGCTCGACCTGTGGGACGTGGATGGGACGATACCGGGTTGGAACGGCTACGGCAGGTAAATGCGGCTCCAAATAAAATATACTATTTCAGTAAGATTTTCTATTTTCAAATGCGTCGTTTTGTAGTATAATTGGAGTCGATGGGGAGGAATATCCCCAATATGTTAAGGAGGAATTTCACATGAAGAGATTACTTACCGTGATGCTCGCACTGGTTCTGGCGCTTGGCCTCGCCGCCAACGCCTCCGCTATTACCGTCGGCTTCTCCCAGATAGGCCAGGAGTCCGACTGGCGCACCGCCAATACCGACGACCTCTGCTCCGCAATCGAGGCGCAGGGCTGGACGCTCGTATATGACGACGCCAACCAGCAGCAGCCCAACCAGATAAGGGCGCTGCGCAACTTCATCACCCAGGGCGTGGATTACATACTCTTTACCGGCGTCGTATCCACCGGCTGGGAAGAGGTCCTCAAAGAGGTAAACGAGGCCGAGATCCCGCTGATTCTCGTAGACCGCATGCCTGATTGCGCCGACGTTATCGACTATGCCTGCGCCTTTGGCGGAGACTTCGTCGAAGAAGGTCGCCGCATGGCTCGCTGGACCGGCGAATACATGAAGTCCATAGGCCGCGGCGAGGAAGAAATCAACGTCGTCATGCTCGAAGGCACCACCGGAGCCGACGCCGCGGTTGGCCGCACCGAGGGCATCCTCGAAGTGCTCCCCGAGTACGAGAACCTCAACCTCGTAGCCCAGCAGTCCGGCAACTTCACCCGCGCTGAAGGCCAGGCCGTCATGGAGAGCTTCCTCAAGTCCATCGATAAGATCGACGTACTTCTCGCGCAGAACGACGACATGGGTCTGGGCGCCATCGACGCCATCAAGGCCGCGGGTCTCGTTCCCGGCGAAGACATCATCATCGTTGGCTGCGACTCTGTCAAGGCCGCCTTTGAAGCCATCGTAGCGGGCGAGATGAACGCCACCATCGAGTGCACCCCCCTGTATTCCCCCTTCGTCATCGACGCCATCAACAGGCTCGAGGCCGGCGAAGTCTTTGACAAGACCGTCATACACCCCGAAGAAGGTTGCTTCGACTCCGTAGGCGGAATCGAGTACGCCGAGGGCAAGCTTTCCGTCAAAGCCGCCGACGTCATCGACGAGCGCGTATACTAATACCATATGAGTTTATGGGGCGGGATGTGATCCCGCCCCGTTTTTAAACGATGATTTATTTCATCGCGAAATAATCACGCAGGGGGGATACGGATGCCGGATAAAAATATATTAGAAATGCGGGACATTTCCATCCAATTTCCGGGCGTCAAGGCTCTCGACGGCGTGGACTTCGACTTGAGATTCGGCGAGGTTCACGCGCTTCTTGGAGAAAACGGCGCGGGCAAGTCTACGCTGATAAAGTGCCTTACAGGCGTCAATCACATGGATTCCGGAACGATAATCTTCGACGGACATGAAATAACTCCCACAACGCCTCAGGCGGCGATGGATATGGGAATATCAACCGTCTATCAGGAGATAAACCTTTGCCAGAACCTGACCGTCGCGGAAAACATATTCATAGGCCGCCAGCCCATGAAGGGCAAGCGCATCGATTGGAAGGCCATCAACAACCGCGCCGAGGAATTGCTCGACAGGTTCAATATCCACATAGATGTGACCAGACCCCTGGACTATTATTCCACCGCCATTCAGCAGATGGTATCAATAGCCCGCGCGGTCGACGTAAAAGCGAAAATACTGATACTCGACGAGCCGACGTCATCTCTGGACGAAAACGAGGTCAAAAAGCTGTTCGCCGTCGTGCGCGACCTCAAACAAAGCGGCATGGGTATCATATTCATAACTCACTTCCTGGATCAGGTATATGAAATAAGCGACCGCATGACGGTTTTGAGAAACGGCCACCTCGTGGGCTGCTATCCCATAGAGGAGATAACGAAGCTGGAATTGGTAACGAAGATGATAGGCAAGGATATGGACGTTATCTTCCAGCTCAAACACGCCGTAGTAAAGCCCGACGCCATAGACATGATAAAGGTCGAACATTTAGGCGTTCCCGGCAAGGTCGAGGATATGACTCTCGCGGTTAAGCAGGGCGAATTGGTCGGCTTCGCTGGACTTTTGGGAAGCGGACGCACAGAGACTGCGGAAATGCTTTTCGGCGTCGTCAAACACTCGTCGGGAACCATGTCTGTCAACGGCAAGCTGGCGCAGATAAACCAGCCTATCGACGCCATAAACAACCGCATTGCCTTCTGCCCCGAGGACAGAAAGCGCGACGGTATAATCGGCGATCTGTCAATACGCGAAAACATCGCCCTTGCGGTGCAGGCAAGACGCGGCTTCATGCACCCCATGACGCGGCAGGAGCAGAACGAGTTGGCCGATAAGTATATAAAAGCGCTCAATATAGCCACTCCCGACGCCGAAAAGAAGGTTGGCGAACTGTCAGGAGGCAATCAGCAAAAGGTCATACTCGCCAGATGGATGGCTACAGAACCTAACGTGCTTATACTCGACGAACCAACCAGGGGTATAGACGTAGGCGCCAAGGCCGAGATACAAAGGCTGATGCTCAATATGTGCTCCGACGGCGTATCGGTAATATTCATAAGCTCCGAACTGGACGAGATAATCCGCTGCTCCAACCGAGTGATAATAATGCGCGACATGGAAAAGGTCGCGGAATTGAACGGAGCGGAATGCACTCAGCAGAAAATACTCAGCATTATCGCGGGTGAAAACGACGGGGGTGAAACTAAATGAAGCAGAAATTTTCACTGTCAGGCATAATGCGTTCAAAGATAACATGGGCCGTGATAGCCGAAATACTGATACTTCTCGTATGCCTGATATTGAGGCCGGACTTCTTCAGCATAAGTTATCAGCCGTCCACCGGAATGCTCTATGGCAGCATTATCGACATACTGAACCGTTCGAGCGAGATAACCATAATCGCCATGGGCATGACTCTGGCCATAGCGCTTGGCGGAACAGATCTTTCTGTCGGCGCGCTCGTGGCGGTCGCGGGAGCATTGGCCCTCAAATTCATGCGCTGGGACGTCACGGTTTACAATACCCCCGGCGATTACTCTGTGTATCCGTTCATACTGGTCATACTTG
>JAUNBY010000128.1 GCA_030526935.1 Clostridia bacterium | reverse complement strand
ATGAAGCATTCATGCTGGAAAGCGCCGCGCTGCCAACAAACGACGCAAATATAACTTCCGGCGATATACCAATGCCTGTATGGTTCTTTGTATCCGAAATGAATGAGAACCATCAAGCCGTATTGGAATATTGGAACGATGCAAACAAAGTCGGCGACGCTGTATTAAGTGACAATATGGCGACCGGTATCTACATGGCGGTTCCAAACAGTATAGATAACCTGCTTAACGATCAGGCATTTCTTGCTCAGACGCGATTCACTGTGGCGGAAGATCCAGAGGCTAATGACCAACAGCGCGCTCGTGCCGTGTGGGATTTTCTGTCCGACATAGTAAGGCCGGTATCATATGCCAACCAGACGCTTCGCCCTGATCGAACCGCAGAGGAGTGGGGCATGGTTAAGCGTACAATAGAAATTGACGGAGTCAATCGCTATTGGCTGGAGTTCGTTCCTGAACAGTTGGCTCAAACCGAAGACGGTAAAGCGCCTTTATTAGTGGTGTTACATGGGGGAAATCAGTTACCCGAGCCTTTTATGGCTGATACCGACGTGATCAAACTGGCTAATAGTCGCGGATTGATCGCCATAGTTCCCGCCGGGTCGCCAAATCCTCGCGATAATCGAATGCCTGCGCCTACATGGAACATCATGGAAGACGAGGGCATGTTGGATGATTACGCTTTTATCCGTGCGGCTGTAGAGGATACGATTAACCGTTTACCCATAGACACTTCCCGCGTTTATGTAACTGGCCTTTCGATGGGTTCAGTAGGTTCTCAGGCATTCGCCCTTCGTATGGGTGATATATTTGCGGCCTGCGCCACTGGAAGCGGCATGCTTATGAATACCTGGAGCAGCCTGTTTGATTCCGAAAAGGTACAGGATCAGTATATTATGCCTGTTTATGTCATCAATGGAAGTCAGGAATCCGGTACGGGCTTTGAGGATGAATCTTATCAGACGATATATGCCAACTGGCTTGCTTTCAATGGATTGGAAGCGGATACGAAAGCGGCTCTGACGGGTTATAACCGCGTAGGCAAGTATAATATCTGGACGTATGCAAATGAGAAGGGCATACCGCTGGTACAGTATGGTTTGGGAGATGGGCGCGTTCATGCATTGGTACTTGAAGACTTGTATCTTTTGTATGACGGATTCCTCTCCAAGTATTCGCGTGGCGAAGACGGCACATTGTATTACCTCGGAGAAGCGGTTGCAAAATAGGTTTATCCAGTACAGAACTGGCTGACGCGCTTCATGTCGCTTTCGGATTGAGTACATCCAAACAGATCGTGCCGGTTAAAAAATGAGAAATATTTGTGTTAATACTAAAAAACGCGATGTGTAACGCGCGCAGTCTGAATTCTTGGAAGCTTCGCAGCCCCCTTTGTATAAGGGCTTGCGGAGCTTTCTATTTATTTTTGGTGTCGAAACAGGAAAATATCAGCTACGCGCATAAAGACCTTTGTTGAAAACGTTCCAATTGTCAGTGTGATGTCTCTGCAAGCGCATATCGTCGGTTCGTCCGTTGCCGCAGGTTCAGCAAAAGCGATCTGACATAGCGCAAAAAAAGTCATTAACATTGTGATTGCTAACAGAAGAGAAAATGTCTTCTTCATAGTTATTTCCCCTGTTAATGCGTTTCTGTTTTTACCATTATATCATATGTTTGCCGAACATACAACGAATTTTCAGGAGCGTTGCAGACATCCGCAGTCCAGAAAAGTACTTGACCGCTCAGCCCGCGCGAATGTACTTCCTGTTTAATCATAGCGACAAACCAAACGGCGCGACATAATATCGCGCCGTTTGGCAAATATCAAAATGCTTTAATAAGCCTCGTGTATCTCTATATCCTTATACCTGTGCATACCTGTTCCGGCGGGGATGAGCTTGCCTATCATGATATTCTCCTTGAGTCCCAGCAGCGGATCGACCTTGCCCTTTATGGCGGCTTCGGTGAGAACCCTCGTGGTCTCCTGGAACGACGCGGCGGACAGGAACGAGTCGGTCGCGAGGGATGCCTTCGTTATGCCCAGCAGTATGCGCTTGGCGGTCGCGGGGCGGCCTCCGGCGGCTATGGTGTTCTCGTTTTCCTGCTCGAACTTGAATATGTCTACGAGCGCGCCGGGCAGCAGGTCGGTGTCGTTGGCGTCGTCTATCTTGACCTTTCTGAGCATCTGGCGGATTATGACCTCTATGTGCTTGTCGGCTATCTCGACGCCCTGGCGGCGGTAGACCAGCTGAACTTCCTTTACCTGATACTCCTGAACGGCCTTGACGCCAAGAATCCTCAACAGGTCGTGCGGGTTGATCGAGCCTTCGACCAGTTCCTCTCCCGCCCTTACGAAGTCGCCCTCCTGAACCTTTATCTTGGAGCCGTAGTTGACCGAGTACTTCTTGACCTCGTGATCCTCGGAAGTTATGACTATCTCGCGGCGCTTCTTAGAGTCGGTAGACATGGAGACCACGCCCGATATTTCCGCCAGCGTCGCTTCGAGCTTGGGCTTTCTGGCCTCAAACAATTCCTCGACGCGGGGAAGACCCTGTGTGATATCCGCGCCGGAGGCCACGCCGCCGGTGTGGAAGGTTCTCATAGTAAGCTGGGTTCCCGGCTCGCCTATGGACTGGGCGGCGATTATGCCTACCGCCTCGCCTATGTCCACAAGTCCGCCGTGGGCCATGTTTGCTCCGTAGCACCTTGCGCACAATCCGTGCTCGTTGCGGCAGGTGAGAACCGAGCGTATGCTCATTTCCTTTATGCCGGCGTTCACTATGCGCCGGGCTATTTCGTAGGTTATAAGCTCGTTTACCGAGCAGAGCTTTTCGCCCGTGGTGGGATCGAAAACGTCCTCCGCCGCGCAGCGCCCGCGTATCCTGTCCTCGAAGGACTCCAGAGGCTGCCCGTCGGCGATGATCTCGGATACCTTGAGTCCCCTCACGCGCTCGCCCTTGGACTCAAAGCAGTCTATCTCGCGGATGATTATCTCCTGAGACACGTCTACGAGACGCCTCGTCATATAACCCGAGTCGGCGGTACGAAGCGCCGTGTCGGCCAGCGACTTGCGGCTTCCGTGAGACGATATGAAGAATTCGAGAACCGACAAGCCTTCGCGGAAGTTCGCCCTTATGGGAAGCTCTATGATCTTGCCCGAAGGGGACGCCATAAGTCCGCGCATTCCGGCGAGCTGGCGAATCTGGTTGACAGAACCGCGCGCTCCGGAGTTGGCCATCATGAATATGGGGTTGAACTTGTCCAGAGAATCCATGACCGCGTTGGTGACGGCCTTCGTCGCTTCCTCCCAGATTCCCGTCACCTGCAAATAGCGCTCGTTTTCGGAAAGGCGTCCGCGCTTGAACTGGCGCTCTATCTCGTGCACGCGGGCTTCCGCGTCGTCGAGGAGCGTCTTCTTGGCTTCCGGAACGACTATGTCGGCGACGGAAACCGTCACCGCGCCCTTCGTCGAGTACTTGAAGCCGAGCGCCTTTATATCGTCGAGCATCTGAGCGGTTCTGGTCACGCCGTGTACGCGGTAGCAGTTATCGACGATTTTACCCAGCTGCTTTTTATCGACGACTATGTCGATTTCGAGCTTGAACATGTCATCTATGGTTTCGCGGGGAGTCATGCCCATATCCTGCGGTATGGCTCCATTGAAGATGACGCGGCCGACTGTGGTTTCGACGAGCCTTGTGTACTCTACGCCGTCTATTGTCTTGCTCATGCGAATCTTGCACATGGCCTGAAGCGATATTACGCCGGTCTGATACGCCATCAGCGCTTCGTTTACATCGGTGAATATCTTGCCCTCGCCCGGAGCGCCCTCTTTTATAGAGGTCAGGTAGTAGCATCCCATAACCATGTCCTGCGTAGGCGAGATGACGGGCTTTCCGTCCTGAGGTTTGAGTATGTTGTTGGCGGCCAGCATCAAAAAGCGGGCTTCAGCCTGCGCTTCCATGGACAGCGGGACGTGAACGGCCATCTGGTCGCCGTCAAAGTCGGCGTTGAAGGCGGTGCAGCAAAGCGGGTGAAGCTTAAGCGCCTTGCCTTCTACCAAAACCGGCTCGAAAGCCTGAATGCCAAGCCTGTGAAGCGTAGGCGCGCGGTTGAGCATGACCGGATGGTCGCGTATGACTTCTTCCAAAACATCCCAGACCTCGGGCCTGAGCCGCTCTACGGCGCGCTTCGCGGTTTTGACGTTTACGGCCTGTCCCTGATTGACGAGCCTTTCGATTACGAAGGGCTTGAAAAGCTCCAGCGCCATTTCCTTTGGAAGTCCGCACTGATAAAGCTTGAGGTAGGGGCCTACGACTATGACGGAACGACCCGAATAGTCGACGCGCTTGCCAAGAAGATTCTGGCGGAAGCGGCCCTGCTTGCCCCTGAGAAGGTCGGAAAGGCTCTTGAGCTGGCGTCCGCCCGCTCCGGTCACAGCCCTGCCGCGCCTGCCGTTGTCTATGAGCGCGTCGACGGCTTCCTGAAGCATTCTCTTTTCATTTCTTACGATTATATTCGGAGCGCCCATCTCGAGCATTCGCTTTAAGCGGTTGTTGCGGTTGATGACGCGGCGATAGAGGTCGTTAAGGTCGGCGGTGGCGAAGCGGCCGCCGTCGAGCTGAACCATGGGGCGAAGTTCCGGAGGTATGACGGGAACTACGTCCAATATCATCCACTCGGGCTTATTGCCGCTGAGCCTGAAGGCTTCGACGACTTCCAGGCGCTTGATTATGCGGGCGCGCTTCTGGCTTTCGGTCTGCTTTCCGGTGTCCTTGCGGGTTATCTCGTCCACCTCGGCGCGAAGCTGCTGAGAAAGCGCGTCGAGGTCGAGGTCGCGCAGCATTTCCTTGACCGCCTCCGCGCCTATGCCGACGCGGAAGGTATCGGGGCCGTACTCGGCGAGCTTTTTCTGATATTCGTTTTCGGTGAGCAGCTGATGGTTTTCAAGCGCGGTATCGCCTTTATCGAGCACGATATACGACGCGAAATACAAAACCTGCTCAAGCGCTCTGGGCGATATGTTCAGAAGCATTCCCATACGGCTGGGTATGCCCTTGAAATACCATATATGACTGACCGGAGCGGCAAGCTCTATATGTCCCATGCGCTCGCGGCGAACCTTGGACTTTGTGACCTCGACGCCGCACTTGTCGCATATTACGCCCTTGAAGCGCGTGCGCTTGTACTTTCCGCAATAGCACTCCCAGTCCTTGGTAGGCCCAAATATACGCTCGCAGAACAGTCCGTCGCGCTCGGGCTTGAGGGTGCGGTAGTTGATCGTTTCAGCCTTGGTGACCTCACCGTGCGACCAGGCGAGAATTTTTTCGGGTGACGCCAAACCAATTTGTATCGAATCGAGATTAGTAAGCTCTGACAAAACGCTTCTCTCCCTTCCTAATGGCCCTACGATCGGCTAAAGTCGTCGTCCAGCAGGTCGTCGTCAAGTCCCATATCGTCGAAGTCGAACGCGTCGGCGTCCACGACCTCGTCCGCGTCGGGGAACTGTTCCTCGGGGGTTATGATTACTTCGTCCTTGAGGTCTATCTCGCCCGAAGAGGGGGTATCCTCAAGCTCTTTGATCTCTATTTCCTGCTTGTCGGCCGACAGAACCTTTATGTCGAGCGACAGCGACTGAAGCTCCTTTATAAGAACCTTGAACGACTCCGGAACGCCGGGGTCGGGTATGTTTTCGCCCTTGACTATGGCTTCGTAGGTCTTCACGCGACCCACGACGTCGTCCGACTTGACGGTAAGTATCTCCTGCAATACGTGAGACGCGCCGTAGGCTTCCAACGCCCAGACTTCCATCTCTCCGAAGCGCTGTCCGCCGAACTGGGCTTTGCCGCCCAGTGGCTGCTGCGTGACAAGCGAGTACGGTCCCGTCGAGCGGGCGTGAATCTTGTCATCGACCAGATGGTGAAGCTTCAGCATGTACATATATCCGACGGTCACGGGGTTGTCGAACCTGTCGCCGGTTCTTCCGTCGTAAACCCATAACTTGCCGGATGGGTTTATGCCGCACTTCGAGAACTGTATGGCGGGCTTGCCCTTTTCGTCGAATAAAATGTCGTCTTCGCGAGCGCCGGCGGCTTCGAGGCACTTCATTATGTCGTTTTCGCGCGCGCCGTCGAAAACGGGCGTCGCGACCTTCCAGCCAAGAGCCTTCGCCGCCAGTCCCAGGTGGACTTCCAGAACCTGTCCCAGATTCATGCGGCTGGGGACGCCAAGGGGGTTGAGCACTATGTCGAGCGGCGTTCCGTCGGGCAGGAAGGGCATGTCCTCCTCGGGGAGTATGCGCGATACGACGCCCTTGTTTCCGTGACGTCCGGCCATCTTGTCTCCGACGGAGATCTTGCGCTTTTGCGCTATGTAGACCCTGACCATCTGGTTTACGCCGGGTGACAATTCGTCGCGGTTCTCGCGGGTGAACATCTTTACGTCAACGACGATTCCGAATTCGCCGTGAGGGACGCGAAGGGAAGTGTCTCTCACCTCGCGGGCCTTGTCGCCGAATATGGCCCTCAAAAGCCTTTCCTCGGCGGTAAGCTCGGTCTCTCCCTTGGGCGTGACCTTGCCAACCAGTATATCGTTCGCGCGAACCTCCGCGCCTATGCGGATAATGCCGTTTTCGTCGAGATCGCGAAGCGCGTCCTCGCCGACTCCGGGTATGTCGCGGGTTATCTCCTCGGGGCCGAGCTTTGTGTCGCGGGCTTCGGACTCGTATTCCTCTATATGTATGGAGGTATATACGTCGTCCTTTACGAGCCGTTCGCTCAGGAGTATGGCGTCTTCGTAGTTAAAGCCTTCCCATGTCATAAAGCCTATTAGCACGTTTCTTCCGAGCGCTATCTCGCCGTAATCGGTAGAGGGGCCGTCGGCTATGACCTGACGCTTTTCCACGTATTCGCCCTGCTTGACGATGGGATGCTGGTTTATGCAGGTGCCCTGGTTGGAGCGGGCGAACTTGGACAGGTGATAGCTGTGCTCCTTGCCCGTTTCCTCGCGGATTACCACCTCGCCGGCGGTGACGCGGGTGACGAGACCGGCGTCTTGAGCGAGCGTAACCACGCCCGAGTCGCAGGCGGCTTTATACTCTATGCCCGTGCCGACTATGGGCGATTCGGGAACGAGAAGCGGCACCGCCTGCCTTTGCATGTTCGAACCCATCAGCGCGCGGTTGGCGTCGTCGTTTTCGAGGAAGGGTATCATTCCTGTGGCGACGGATATGAGCTGACGGGGGCTTACGTCTATGAAATCGACCTGACCCGCGTCGACCTCGAGTATATCCTCCTTGCGGCGGACGGTAACGCGGTTGTGGACGAAGTGGTTGTCCGAATCTATAGGTTCGTTGGCCTGTGCGATAATGTACCTGTCTTCCTCGTCAGCGGTCATATAGACTATCTCGTCGGTTATTATGCCGTTTTCCTTGTCGATGCGGCGGTAGGGAGCCTCTATGAAGCCGTATTCGTTTATGCGCGCGTATGTGGCGAGAGAGCCTATAAGTCCAATGTTCGGGCCTTCAGGAGTTTCTATGGGGCATATGCGGCCGTAGTGAGAGTAGTGAACGTCTCTGACGGCGAAGGATGCGCGGTCGCGGTTGAGTCCTCCGGGTCCGAGAGCCGACAGCCTGCGTTTATGCGTAAGCTCCGCAAGGGGGTTGGGCTGATCCATGAACTGCGAAAGCTGCGAGGAGCCGAAGAACTCCTTTATGGACGCCGAAACGGGGCGTATGTTTATAAGGTCCTGCGGGCGAACCTTGTCGAGATCCTGTATGGCCATGCGCTCCTTGACCACGCGCTCGAGGCGCGACATGCCCACGCGAATCTGGTTTTGCAAAAGCTCGCCAACGCTTCTCAGGCGGCGATTGCCGAGATGGTCTATGTCGTCGATCGTGCCTATGTCGTGGAAAAGGCCCATCTGGTAGTTGGCGGAGGCCACTATGTCGTCCACGAGTATATATTTGGGAGCCAGACGGGACATATTTTCCTTTATAAGCTGCTTAAAGCTGCCCTCGCCCGCTTCACACATCTTTATGACTTCCAGAAGCGTGGGAAGATGCGCCCTTTCGTGAATGTCCAGGCCGGACTCCATGTATTCTTTCGCAAGATCCGGATTGTAGTTCTCGAGGAACTTATCAGTCCACACGGCGTTATTGCCTATTACGGTAAAGTTGCGGTTTTCGAGCTTAA
>JAUNBY010000127.1:4647-8211 GCA_030526935.1 Clostridia bacterium | reverse complement strand
GTGTTAATTGTTAGCACTCTCGCTTGATGAGTGCCAAAAATCTGTTGACAAACGCCCGCGTCCGTTGTAAAATACGGTATATAAAGCCACAAGGGGGAATTAATATGGCACAAAAAGGCACAATTTCCATTCAGGCCGAAAACATCATGCCGGTCATAAAGCGCTGGCTGTATTCCGATAAGGACATATTCCTGAGAGAGATCGTCTCCAACGCCTGCGACGCCATCGCCAAGCACAGGGTTTTAGCGCTCAACGGCGAAGCCGAACCGGAGGAAAATTACCGCGTGGACGTCGTAGCCGACGAAAAAGAGGGAACCATCAAAGTCGTAGATAACGGCGTGGGCATGACCGGGGACGAAGTGATTAAGTACATAGCCCAGGTCGCCTTCTCCGGAGCCGAGGACTTTTTAAAGAAATACAAGCCCGAGCAGGACGAGTCCTCCGGGATAATTGGTCATTTTGGCCTTGGCTTCTATTCGGCGTTCATGGTATCAAAGAAGGTCGTCATAGACACGCTCAGCTATCAGGACGGAGCCACTCCCGTCAGGTGGGAGAGCGACGACGGCATGACCTACGAGATGTCCGATTCAAACAGGCAGGTTCGCGGAACCACCATAACGCTTTACATAAACGAGGAAGACCACGAGTTTTTACATCTGTACACTTTAAGGCAGACGCTTGAAAAATACTGCGCGTTCATGCCGGTTGAGATATACCTGTCCGAGATAAAGCCACCGGAGGAGAAGAAGGAGGGCGAGGAGGATGAAAAGCCCGCCGAACCCGAAAAGATCAACGAGATACATCCTCTGTGGACTAAAAAGCCCTCCGACTGCACCGAGGAGGAGTATAAGGAATTTTACCGCGATGTGTTCCACGACTTCGAGGAGCCGCTTTTCTGGATACATTTAAACGCCGAGTATCCCTTCAACCTCAAGGGCATACTCTATTTCCCCAAGCTCAAAAACGAGTTCACGTCCAACGAAGGCGTCATAAAGCTCTACAACAATCAGGTGTTCGTAGCCGACAATATTAAGGAAGTTATCCCCGAATTCCTGATGCTCCTAAAGGGCGTCATAGACTGCCCGGATCTTCCGCTCAACGTATCGCGTTCGTTCCTGCAAAACGACGGCTACGTCAGGAAGATGCAGGCCTACATCACCCGCAAGGTCGCAGACAGGCTTGTAAGCGAATTCACCAACAGGCGCGAGGAATACGAGAAGTACTGGGATGACATACATCCCTTCGTCAAATACGGCTGCATACGCGACGACAAATTCTTCGACAAGGTAAAGCCCGCACTTATTATAAAGACCGTGGGCGGCAAGGGCAAGACCATTTCCGAATACGTGGCCGACAACTGCGACGCCGACAAGGAGGAAAAGACCATTTACTATTCCTCCGACGAGAAGCGACAGGCGCATCTTATTGAAATGTACACCTCGCAGGGCAAGGACGTCGCCATATTCGACACCCTCATCGACAACAACTTCCTGTCGTTTATGGAGTATTCCCAGTTCGACAAGGATATGAAACTCAGGTTCATGCGCGTAGACGCGGGCGTGGACGGGCTTACCGACGACGTACAGGCCGACGAGGACGCGAGAAAGTCCCTCGAGGAGAAGTTCAGAAAGGCGCTTGGCAACGAGGAACTTACGGTGGAACTCAAGTCGTTCAAGACGGATTCCGTCCCGGCGATGATAACCGTGGAGGAGCAATCGCGCCGCTTCGCCGATATATCGAAGACCTGGGGAAGCCGGGGCTTTGAGATGCCCGTAAAGCGAACGCTCGCGCTCAACTCGCGCCATCCCCTGATCGCTCATCTGCAAAAGAACAATTCAGACGAACTGGACGAAATGATCTGCAGACAGATAGACGACCTCGCGGAGATGGCTCGCAGTCCGCTCGAATCCGGGCGCATGGTAGCCTTCCTCGAAAGGAGCAACCAGCTTTTGACGAGGTTGGTTGAAAATAATCAAAATTAGTTCAAATTTTTCCGGGCAGGCAGGAATTTCCGCCTGCCCGTCGTATTTTGATAATATATATAAACTATGCGCAGGGGGAATAATATATGAGTAAATACGCCATAGGCATCGACTTTGGAACGCTGTCCGCGCGCGCTCTGGTGGCCGAGATAGGCACAGGCCGGGAACTTGGCAACGTCTCTATGAACTATCCTCACGCCGTTCTGGACGAGACTCTTCCCGACGGCACGCGCCTTGGGCAGGACTGGGCGCTTCAGCATCCTCAGGATTATATCGACTGCATAAAGTACACCGTACCCGAGGCCATCCGTCAATCGGGCATATCGCCCGATGACGTAATCGGCCTTGGCATAGACTTCACAGCCTGCACGCTCGTGCCCGTCGATAAGGAAGGGACGCCCCTTTGCCTTTTAGATGAGTACAAGTCCAATCCTCACGCCTATGTAAAGCTCTGGAAGCATCACGCGGCGCAGCATCAGGCGGACATGCTCAACGACATAGCCGCGAAGCGCAGCGAAAAATTCCTTCCCCGCTATGGCGGAAAGACCTCCAGCGAGTGGATGTTCCCCAAGATCTGGCAGATGCTCGACGAGGATCCCGCCCTCTACGAAAAGACGGACAGGTTCATGGAGGCCGCCGACTGGGTAATAATGAGGCTCACGGGCGTCGAGGCGCGAAACAGCTGCACCGCCGGATACAAGGCGCTCTGGCATAAGGCTGACGGCTATCCGTCTAAGGAGTTTTTCAAAGCCCTCGACCCGAGGCTTGAAAACGTCGTCGAGGAGAAGCTTTCGAAGGACATTTATCCCATAGGCGCGAAGGCCGGAGGAATCACCCCCGAGGCCGCCGAATGGACGGGTCTGAAGGTCGGAACCGCCGTCGCCGTCGCCAACGTCGACGCGCACGTATCCCTCCCGCCCACGGGGCTTACAACCTCCGGCGACATGCTCATGGTCATGGGAACCTCCACCTGCCACATAATGGTCTACGGGGAAGAAAAGATCGTCCCCGGCATGTGCGGCGTGGTCGAGGACGGCGTTATACCGGGATTGATGGGCTACGAAGCCAGCCAGATGATGGGCGACCACTTCAACTGGTTCGTCGACAACTGCGTCCCCGAGGAATACGCCGGGGAAGCGAAGAAGAAGAACGTCAACCTCCACGCGCTTCTGACCGAAAAGGCCGAAGCTCTGAAGCCCGGCGAAAGCGGACTGTTGGCGCTCGACTGGTGGAACGGCAACCGCTCTGTTCTGGTAGAGGGCAGGCTGTCGGGCATGATGCTGGGAATGACGCTTCAGACCAAGCCCGAGGAGATGTACCGCGCGCTTATCGAGGGAACGGCCTACGGCGCGAGAATGATATTCGACACCTTCGAAAAAAGCGGCGTTCACATTTCCAACCTCTACGCCTGCGGAGGCATAGCGCAGAAGAACCCCTTCATAATGCAGGTCTACGCGGACGTCACCAATCGCGAGATACGCATAGCCCGCTCGACGCAGGCTCCCGCTCTGGGAAGCGCCATGTTCGGGGCGCTCGCCGCGGGAAAGGAAAACGGCGGCTACGATTCCATTGTGGACGCCGC
>JAUNBY010000127.1:0-4547 GCA_030526935.1 Clostridia bacterium | reverse complement strand
AGGCAAAAAACAGTTGACATAATAGCGTTAATATGCTATATTTTAAGAACAATGGTTTGCCGTTTGAGATAACGGCATTATAATATTATCGGGAGGATGACCAGACAATGAAAAGACTGCTTGTGTTGGTTCTCGTGGTTCTGATGGCCTGCGCGCCGATAGCGGCGTCAGCCGTCGATTTCGGCGGCGTGACAGTTAACGCTCTTATATTTAAGAGCACCGATACCGACTACATGATCGAAGTCCTCGCTCCCAAGCTTCTTGAGGAAGCCAACATCAACCTGGTTGTCAATCAGGTGCCCTACGAGGAAGTCCGCGCGACCATGCTGACCGACGCCTATGGCGCTCAGCAGTACGACATCATCAACCCCTGCACCGAGTGGGTGTACGAATACTTCGATTTCGCCACGCCCATAACCGAATACATCGGCGCTGAAGGCTATCCGGAGATGGATCTCGACGATTACATCGAGTTCGTCTGGGACGGCTTCAACTGGACGGAGGACATCTATTTCCTGCCCTATCAGCCTGATACCCGCGTGTTCTTCTGGCGCGAGGATCTGCTCGAGGCGGAAGGACTTTCCGTGCCCACGACCTGGGACGAGCTTCTTGAAACCGCCGCCGCCCTCACAAAGGACACCGATGGAGATGGAACCGTGGATCAGTACGGCTTCGTCTTCTCCGGAGCGCGCGGCTGGAACGAACTGCTTACCTGGGTTCCCTTCACCTACTCCGCCGGAGGAATGATATTCGACGACAGAACCCCCGTGTTCAACAGTCCCGAGGCGGTCGATGCGATCAACCTTCTCATCGAGCTTAAGCAGTACTGCCCGCCCGATGTTGAGGCCTACGGAGAGTACGAAGTCATCGCCGCCGCTCAGAACGGCTCCTGCGCGATGGGCGTATCCGCGACCTCCATCTGCTCTGAGATAGAGTCCGACGCCTCGTCCGTCAAGGGTCTCATCAAGTCCGGCACGTTCCCCGTAAAATCCGCAGACACCGACGTTAAGTACACCGCCGCGATGGGCGGCTGGGCGCTGGGCGTATCCAACTACTCAGAGAAGAAGGACGCCGCCGCCTACGCCTGCCAGTTCATCACCAATAAGGAAAACTCCACCGCCATGGAGATCGCCGGACGCGCTCACGCCGCGCGCAAATCTCAGGGCGTCAACGAGGAATTGCTCACCGTCAACCCGCACGTGCCGGGAATCATAGCGGTTCTCGAAGGCTCCAAGCTCTGGTTTGAAGGCTCCGAAGGCGCGGCTCTGGGCGAGATCGTTCTCGTTCACATCAACAAGGCGGTCTGCGAGGAAGTTACCCCCGAACAGGCTCTGGCCGACGCTGAAGCGGAAGTACTCGCCTATCTGGAGGAGAACGCCTGATAATGTCACGACGGGACGCGCAAGCGTTCCGGGCTTATATAATCGAGGTTGTCTCATTGGAGGTTTACGCCGCGGTATATTGAGGCTTATATGAACAATATATGCTGTGAACGCGGCATAATGAGGCAGCTCCGGGAGTGGGTAAGCGTCGCTCGCTCGACGCTTACCTTGATTACATAATTTGGATGTGAGGACTATGCAGAAAAAATACGCACGTCGCAGTCTGCTGGAGGATTTCAACAGATCACGCTGGTACTATGGGCTTATCGCCCCTACGATACTGGTTTTGCTGGTCGTGAACATCTATCCGCTGCTGTATTCGGTATATGTGTCCGTCACGAATTATAAGCTGACCGGCGTCAAAAACCTTAACTTCGTCGGTATCAAAAACTATATCGACCTTTTGAACAACGCCGATTTTGTGAACTCGATGAAGAACACGCTGATCTACGTCGTGTGCGCGGTCACGTCGGAGTTGATAGTCGGCCTGGCGCTTGCGCTGCTTCTTTACAGGCTCGGGTCGGCGGGCAACGCGTTGCTTTCGTTTTTTCTATTGCCTATGATGCTCACCCCCGTCATAGTCGGCATCATGTGGCGCTTTATGTATAACTACGACTTTGGCATGATCAATCGCGCCTTGAGCGCGATAGGCTTGGATCGCGTCGCGTTTTTAAGCGACAGCTCCCGCGCTATATTCTACCTGTGTATAGTCGATCTGTGGCAATGGTCGCCGTATGTAACGCTGCTCACATACGGAGCTTTGCAGTCGCTTCCGCGCGATCAGATTGAATCGGCGAGCATAGACGGAGCCGGGGTGTTCAGGACGTTCAGGCATATAACGCTTCCGTTTTTGTCGTCGACGTTGTGGGTGTGTACGCTTATTCGTATAATGGACGCCATTCGCGAGTACGACAAGGTATATACCATGACGATGGGCGGACCGGGAAACGCGACGGAAACCGCGAGCTTTTACATCTACAGACAGGCGTTCAGGTTCTTCAGAACCGGAAGCGCCGCCGCCGCGTCTATAATACTGCTATTGATAACAATTATAATTTCAAATATATTTGTAAAGAGGATGCGGAAGAATGAATACAAAAACTAGAAAGCGGAACACGGTTTGGTGGTTCATCCTTACGCTGATATTGATGCTATTCACAATAGCGCCCGTTATATGGTTTATGATGGTATCCGTGCAACCCGAGGCCGTGGCCACTGCCGGAGGGCTCACGTTTAACTTCACGCCGACGTTGGATAACTATATAAACGTATTTGGCAAAATGAACTACCTGGCGTTTTTCAAGAACAGCTCCATAATCTGCTTTTCAAGCACGTTAATAGTGGTGATACTGGCATCCCTTTCCGCGTTCGGATTCACGCGCAAAAAGAACAAGTTCACGAGCAACCTGTCATATTGGGTGCTTTCAAACAAGATGTTCCCGCCCATAGCCATAGTCATTCCCATATATCTTATGATGAGCGGGCTTAAGCTATTGGATACTTATACGGGAATGATGCTTGTATATACCGCCGCCAATCTCCCTTACGCCGTTTGGATGCTCATGTCGTTCTTCGACGACATACCCATAGCGCTCGACGAGGCCGCGACGGTAGACGGCTGCACCAAGGGACAGGCGCTCGTTCGCATCGTAATGCCTCTGGCAAGTCCAGGAATATTATCCACGGGAATATTCATATTTGTTTTAACGTGGTCGGAGTTTTTGATGGCGCTTTTGCTCACCGGAACCAACACAAAGACTCTTCCCGTCGCGATCGCCGCGTTCATAAACGACAGGGGCATCGAGTGGGGGCCCATGGCCGCCGCCGGAACGTCGCTTATAATCCCGCTGGCGGTATTGTTCTATTCCATCAAGAGGTATCTCGTGAGAGGTCTCGCGTTTGGCGCCGTTAAGGAGTAAACTCAAGCGCAAAATGAGTGGGACGGATTTGCGGGAATTTTCGCATCAGCTATTCCAAAGGCCGAGTGCTAAGTGGCGCTGTGTCAAGGTCGGGTATGGCGAGGGAGGAAAAGACCCGCAAAGACATCCTTCCAATAGCCCACAAATAAAGTTTAAGTTTTAAGGCGGCTATTGCAAAGCGGATAAAAATGTGCTATTATAACCGTGGCCCAAGTATGAACCCGCCCTCAAGTAGCCCATATCCCTCCGGTGGTTCTCTACCGATGACAAAGGTCAGTTCAGGGAAAGTCTTGGTTGGTTAGGGGAAAGTCATGGTAGGGCAAATCATTTTTAGGAGGATACCCATAATGTACGAGGATAAAGTTTTAACTTGCCGTGAGTGCGGCGCCGAATTCGTGTTTTCAGCTTCCGAGCAGGATTTCTATGCCAAGAAAGGCTTCCAGAACGAGCCCGGCCGCTGCCCCAGCTGCCGCGCCAATCGTCGCCAGTCTTCCGGCCAGGCCAGAGGCGGCGAGCGCCAGATGTATGACGTAATCTGCGACGGCTGCGGCCAGCCGACCCAGGTTCCCTTCCAGCCCCGTGGCGATCGTCCGGTATATTGCCGCGATTGCTTCGACAAGCAGCGCCAGCATTATTAATCTTTTCTACTGATGATTGCGGGCTTAGGCTTCGCTAATCATCGGCTGAATGATGAATTTAAGACCGGAGATGTTTAAATAACTTCTCCGGTCTTGTGTTTTTTGTCCTGCAAGCCGCCGCAATTTTTCCGTCGCGGCTCGGTTGATTCGCCTTTTAATCAATCGGGTTTTTGTTATGAAAATATTTCGGAATACCAAGACCGCCGCGCAAAAGTTACGGGGGAACGGCGTAGCACGTTTGATATATCACGCCGCGCGATGAGTCCGGGCGCGCCAACCTCACCCGCCCGCTTCGCGCGGCCTACGGCCTCCAGAGGAGAGGGCTTCTAAAACGTTGTGCCGTTGGTAAATCTGGATTTATCAACACGGCTGGCGTAGGGGCGCGCAATGTGTCAAGAGTAACATGGTTTACAATTTGTGCAAGGACATAGTTTACGTTATTGTTCACCCTTGTTTCGTCGGCTGGGTAATTCAATTTGGAATTGAGGCGGGGATAGTTGTCACGTCGCAGATAAAGCCGGACTTGTCCGTAACGCTGCTTTAAGCTTTGCCTTCCCCTCTGGGGCAATGTCATCAACCCAAGAGTCGTAACACCCTCACGGGGGAAC